>JAYVAI010000129.1:0-1830 GCA_043751075.1 Cyclobacteriaceae bacterium
GCAATCAATTTTATGAAAATCAATTTTTGTTTTGGTTATTGCTTCAACCCCTTCAATGATTTTATAATCACTTCGCTCCAGCGTATCCACCACCGAAACTTTAAAACCAGCAGCTATTAATTCTACCAACGTGTGCGAGCCGATAAACCCGGCACCGCCTGTTACCAATACATGGTGTTGCGTGTTCATTATAATAATTTAATTATAGGCGTGCCGAAATTTCTTTGCGGTCTAAAAACCCTTTCACATCAAACACAATTGTTTTTTCGGATTTGATAACAGACCAATTGATGGAGCCAAATTCTTTGTGGCTCACGGCCAAAACAATCGCAGCATATTTCTTATCAAGGGCAGCTGTCATTTTTACACCATACTCATGCAGCACCTCTTTGGCATCGGCATGAGGATCATACACTTCTATATCCGCTCCATAGCTTTTCAATTCACGTATCACATCAATTACTTTGCTGTTGCGTATGTCGGGGCAGTTTTCTTTAAAGGTTATTCCCAATACCAATACTTTGGCTTTGTTAACAGGAAGATCGTTTTGAGTCATCAATTTTATCACGCGGTTGGCAATGTGCGCGCCCATGTTGTCATTGATTCTTCTCCCAGCCAATATCACTTCGGGATGATAGCCAAGACTTTCCGATTTGTAGGTGAGATAGTAAGGATCAACCCCAATGCAGTGGCCACCCACCAAGCCGGGTTTATATTGGAGAAAATTCCATTTGGTGGCGGCTGCATCCAACACCTCGTGCGTGTCTATCCCCATTTTTTCAAAGATGAGCGAGAGTTCGTTGACAAAAGCAATGTTGATATCGCGCTGGGCATTTTCAATTACCTTGGCTGCTTCGGCCACTTTTATGGAGGAGGCTTTGTGTGTGCCGGCATTGATTATTTTTTTATACAGTTGATCCACACGCTCGGCAATTTCCGGGTTGCTTCCGCTGGTGACTTTTTTAATGTTTGGCAATCGGTGTTGTTTATCTCCGGGATTGATACGCTCAGGAGAATAGCCACAAAAGAAATTCACATTGAATTTTAAACCACTAAACTTTTCTAGTACGGGCACACAATCTTCTTCGGTGCAGCCCGGATAAACGGTGGATTCATAAATAACCACATCGCCACGCTTCAATACTTTGCCCACCGTTTCGCTTGCTTTGAGCAAAGGAGCGAGGTCGGGAGTTTTATAATCATCCACTGGGGTGGGAACAGTAATGATATAATGATTGACTTTTTTTAAATCCTCGGGGTTGAATGTGAAACTTAATTTGGAAGCAGAAGCAAGGTCCTCTTTGTCTGTTTCTAAGGTGCGGTCAAACCCATTTTTCAATTCTTCAATTCTTGTCTTATTAATATCAAAGCCAACAACCTCTACAATTTTTCCAAACTCCACAGCCAAGGGAAGACCTACGTACCCCAAACCAATAATTCCAAGTTTCTCCATAAATAAATTTTAAATCCGATAATACTGTTTATACCAGGTAACAAAATTTTTGATTCCCGTCTCAATGGAGGTTTCAGGTTTGAAGCCAACATCGTTCATCAAATCTTCTACATCGGCAAAAGTTTCGGGCACATCGCCATCTTGTAGTGGAAGAAAATTCTTCACGGCTTTCTTTCCTAGATTAGATTCGAGCACTTCTATAAAGTGAAGAAGTTCTACAGGTTTATTATTTCCAATATTATATATCTTGTACGGGGCAAAACTGGTGGCAGGATCAGGATTTTCTCCGCGCCAGGTAGGGTTCCCTTTTCGCACAACCGGAAGCAGGCGCACAATGCCTTCCACAATATCATCCACGTAAGTAAAGTCGCGCCTCA
>JAYVAI010000130.1:0-4757 GCA_043751075.1 Cyclobacteriaceae bacterium
TTATGACAAGGAATTACTGGGAGTCACATACATTTTTACACTTGACAGTAATCCGAAAGAAATAGTATGCTTCTTTACTGTGTCAAATGATTCTTTGAAAATAGATCAATACCCAAATAAGGTTAGGAGGAAGATCAATAATCAAATACCTCATCCCAAACAAATGAGGAGCTATCCGGCTGTTAAAATTGGCCGCTTGGGTGTCAATAAGAATTACAAAGGACTTGGCTCGCCATTGATGGAATTTATAAAAGCGTGGTTCAGCCATAACAATAAAACCGGTTGCCGTTTTTTGTTAGTCGATGCCTATAATGAACCAGATGTTTTAAAGTATTATCAAAAAAATAATTTCCAATTCTTGCTTGAGGAAGTTGACGAAATTCAGAGAGACAAAGACGGTAACCCCAAACCGCTTCGAACCCGGATAATGTTTTTCGATCTGATACAGTTGATTCCAAAGGGTTAATTTCCTTTTTTGTGATTCAACGTTGGTTTTTTGCATCCACCAGTAAACTTTGGATATTTGTCAAATGAAAATGACCACAGGTAAATTCTGTTGCCCATCTTTTTGCTTTCGATTTGAGAGCAAGCGGGTTATTATTATCTGTTAAGGAAGATAAAAAATTAACTAAGCCGCTTGTTACTCTGTAGCAAGCGGCTTTTTGTTTTTATAGCTTATGTCTGGTATGCACAATGGATGTGTGTTGGTCTGCAAAACCAATGTAGTCAGTTCGATTCTGACACCAGACTCATAAAAAGAAGTGTGGCAGAAGGTTGAAACTTGGTTTTACGATTTATTGAGAAACAGTTGTACAATCTGAACGGCCTTTTAATTTCCAATAAGGGTAATAAAATCAATGGCCTTCATGGCCTGCATTGAGCGATGGATCAATTCCTTTTTTTAAGATGATCTCACTGTATAACAGATAAGCTCCTGTAACGGCTATCACCTCGCCCTCATTCAATCCTTCCGTGATCTCAACAGAATTAAAATTTTCAACTCCTGTTTTTACTGCACGCGCCTCAAATGTATTTTTATCCGTTTGCACATATACATGCGTGCCGTGCTCATCGCGGATCACCGCATCAACAGGAATGGAGAGTGCCTTACGTGCCGAGTGATGCAAGAATACCTGAGCTGCCTGTCCTGGCTTCCATTGCAACGATGGTTTGGAGATAATGGCACGCACCATTGCCACCTGTGTGTTGGCGCGCAGCTCGGGGCTTATAAAAATGACGGTTGCTTCCGTTGCCTCTGCTTCAAAACCACTTACCCTAACTTTTATTTTGTCGCCTACCTTTAGCAAGCGCATTTCCTGAGGATAAAGCTCGGCCTCTACCCAAAGTTGTTTTGTGTTCTCGATCTGATAAAGCAACGATCCCTCTGCTACGGTTTGACCTTCCGCCACATTGATCTCTTTGATGATGCCTGTGGCCGGGGACAAAAATAAAATACGCGCACTCAAATCGTCTATGTTTCTCAGCTTGTCAATGTGTGATTTGGATAATCCGTAAAGAAGAAGTTTTTTTTCAGATCCATTCAAGAATGATGTGTAGCGCACTTCCTTATCGCCCAATTTTTCAACTTGCTCTTTTGCCAAAAGATATTCTTTCTGAAGCGTTAACAATGTCTCGCTATACAATTCATACAGTGGCTCACCCTGCTTGACCGCGCGGCCTGTTTCTTTGAAATAAAGTTTTTCTATCCTTCCGGCTGCACGGGCACTGATGTTCTCCGTCATATCCTCGTTGGCTTTCAGTAGTGCGTTGATAGGCAAGGTCTGTTCAACAATTTGTGCTTTAACAATTTGTGTAGTCACGTTTGCCAAGTTCAATTGTGTGTCCGTCAACATTAGGTTTACATCATTGGCCGATGGCTTGGTCACGGGCACCAAATCCATTCCACAAACAGGGCATTGGCCAGGGTTATCCTGCATTACCGAAGGGTGCATGGGGCACGTGTATTTTTCCATTGCTTCGGTGTGCTCCTGTGCCGTGCTTTGATCGTGCTTTGTGTTGCAAGAAATCGCGACCAAGACCAACGCGACATATATAAATATCTTTCTCATATCAATTTGATGTTTTAACAAAACCCTCACTGTCCATTAAGTATTGTGCGTTTACTGCAACTTCCTCAGTGGAGGCAAGGCCTCTAATAATTTCAATTGAACCATGGTACCGGATGCCCGATGCAACTTTCTTTGGTTTGAATTGACCACGCTCCTTCACAAAAACAATCTGTTCAATACCAAGATCCACGACAGCCTCTTTTGGCAACCACAGCGACTCGTTGCTTATGAATGAAATTTTACCTTTTACCAATTGCCCAATCAATAAATCACTTCCCCTGATGTAGGATCGGATTTTAATAAAGCCCAGCCCATCCTCTGTGAAAGGCTCGATGAAATCAATTTTTAATTTCCTCTTTGTTTCATCCATTGAAAGATCAAATCCGTCCCCTTGCTTGATGGGTAGGGCATGTGAAGATGGAACGTTGAACTCCACCCAAAGAGAAGTAGAATTTACCACCCTGAAAAGGGTTTGGCCAGCACTAACGTAGCTTCCCTCTCGTATCAATGTTGCCGTTGCGTTTGCATCGCTATCACCAGAAATGGAAGTGCTGGAATTTACTGCACCGCCCATGCCCATTCCACCTGAACTTGAGACAATAGAAGCGTTGATGGCAGGCGCAGAAGGAGCTTGCGCTTGGGAGATAACGTAGCCGCTGTAAGGGCTGTAAATTGAAAATGTAGAAACCACTTCTTTGCTTTTGATCAGCGATTCAATTTGCTTTTCCGATGCGCCCAAAAGCAAGAGTTTGTTTTTGGCAGCATCTATTATTGCTTTATTGCCGGCATCATGTTGAAGTAAATAAATCAATTCGCGCTGGGCGTTGATCAACTCAGGACTATACACCTCCGCCACTTTCTGTCCTTTAACAATCGCTTGAAAATTGTATTTCAAAAAAACTTTTTCAATGCGCCCGCCCGTGCGGGAAGGAATGGTATAAATATTCCGTGTGTCATAAGAAACAATTCCATTCATCTCCAATGAGATTGGCATTGATTTATACTCACCACGAATTGTTTTGATTGATGCTGTTACTGTTTCATTGGGGGATTTGATAAGTCGGGCTAAGTCTTCTGTAATTTCTATTTCTTCCCCGCCACTTGACGTGCGCACCAAATCCATACCGCACACGGGGCACACACCGGGTTTATCCGAAACCACCGTTGGGTGCATGGGGCAGGTGTACTCGTCTTTATGTGAAGATTCTTTTGCAGAACAAGCACAGAGCAACCATGCAAGTACCAAAATCAAAATTCCAGATTGAAAATTCAAAATTGGTTTGTGCCGGCCGTTCAGAATCCAGAATCCAGAATCTTGAATCTTGAATCTCAAACTTTGAATAAACTTACTTCTCAGTTTCTTTTTCATAACGTACAATCATGGTGTAATAATCTTGCAACTTGTTTAAGTATTCCAACTGTGCCATGTTCAGTGCCTCCCATCCATCAATCACAATGGGCAACTGTTCGCGGTTCTCCTCATAGGCCAGCATGAGAGTTTCATAATTTTTGCGGAGTGCCGGAAGGATTTTTCCCTGATAGTTGGAAAGCTGTTGCTGCATGCGCATGAGTTGGGCAGCCATTCCTTCCAGCATGCCCCTGCTTTCCAATAAGATGCCCTCCTTCTCTTTTTTCATCGCCTCGATTTCATAACCCATGCCCGCCACTTCGGATTTATACATCTTAGAAGCCCACGGTGCTATCGGGATGGACACCATGGCCATTATCGAAAACTGCGTGGGCATGTCGCCCCGTGGTTGCATGTGTTCGTAGCGAATTCTAAAGTCGGGCTTGGCTTGCGACTGTTGCCACAATTGATTTTGTCGCATCATTTCCATAGACCTATTTATTTGTTGCACATCGCTTCGGTTGGAAGGTAGCGCAGTTGTATCGTTCATCAGTTGATTGGGATCGAATGCAATCTCCGTCAATGTGTCCACCTGAATGACCGATTGTGGTGATGTCTTCATCAATGATTTTAATCGCGATTGCTTTTCCTCTATCTCCGATTGCGCCATCAACTTCATATTATCCACTTCATGCAGGCGGGCTTCTGCTTTGTAAATGTTTCCCAGGCTTCCCTGGTTGTACGGATAGCGAAGGCGCGCCAACTCCAACATCAACTCAACAATCTTTTTGCTTTCATCCAACACCTTTATTTTCTTTTCTAATACCAGCCAATCGTAATAAAGCAACTTGGCCTCCGACCGAAGCGTATTGTATTGAATGGCCCTGCCCTTCTCTTCCACGCTGGCACGCGAAGCGAAATAATTTTTCTTCGCATTGAGCTTACGCGGATTGGGGATTTCTTGCTCCACGTTGACCATAAACATTCCTTTGTCGCGCTCTTCCATCAACATCTGGCCGGGATACGGATACCAATACGGCCCCGCTCCTACCATAGGTGCCATCCAACTTTTCGCACCTGCCGTGTATGCGTTCATAGCTTTCACTTTGCTATCGTACTCTTGCAGCATCGGATTATTTTTGTTGATGGCCGAGAGCACACTATCAAGACTGATCACTTGCGCATAACTTGATAAAGCAATCAACAAAAAAATTGATGTGACCAATGTACCATTAACCATGAACGATGGACTTGAAACTTTCAATTCCTCATTCTGTCTTCCGTCTTCTGACTTCTGACTTCTTTCTTTAGTGATTCGATTCATATACATCAAGTTTTCC
>JAYVAI010000131.1:0-4743 GCA_043751075.1 Cyclobacteriaceae bacterium
TATTCAAAGTCGGTGCTCAACTACGCCATTGTCTTTCATGTCTTTGATGCCACACAAGCATCGGCCATTTATGAATGCGAAAAGTTTACCGTGGAAACAATTCCGCTGGTACATAAAATAAATTGTGCGGGTTTCCTGTTTCGCGAAAAGCCCAAGCCAAGAAAAATCAATAAAGAAAAACTACAGGAGGGTATGCTGCTGCAACACATAGCCCGGCTAAAAAAAGGAGAAGATGTATATGATGATAAAGGTGCCCTGTTATACCTGAACAGCGACTATACAATATCACCGGCACCGCCCCTCTCCTACGCATTTTGCTCGGACACTGCCTGGAACGAAAAAATGATTGAACAAATCCACCAGGTTGATTTGTTATATCACGAGGCTACTTTTATGGAAGAAGAGAAAGCCAAAGCAATTGCCACCAAACATAGCACAGCGCTTGAGGCGGCTTCGATGGCGTTACAGTGTAAGGCAAAGAAATTAATGATCGGACATTTTTCGGCACGCTATCGGGAATTGGACGGACTTTTAGCTGAGGCCCGTTCTGTTTTTAAAAACACGGATCTTGCCATAGAAGGAAATACATTTGAAGTGTGAACAAACGGGGGATGACTAAAAAGTCGCAATTAAGATCGAAGTGTCATACCGGGCTTTTGACCCGGTATCCCGATTATCAGTGCAAAAAGGAGATCGCGGCTCAAAGGCCGCGATGACAGACAGACTTTTTAGTCAGCCACGGTTAAAGCAAATCAAAATTTGTCAACATGACCTTAGATCAAAAAAAGAACAGGCTCTTTATTATCCTTGCCGGGATTTTTCTCACCAACGCCATCATGGCGGAAATGATTGGCGTAAAAATTTTTTCGGGCGAAGCCACGCTGGGCCTGCAACCTGCCCATCTCTCCATTTTGGGTTTCACTATGGATTTCAATCTTACGGCAGGAGCCGTGATATGGCCTGTGGTGTTTATCACGTCCGATCTGATCAACGAGTATTTTGGAAAACCGGGCGTAAAAAGGATCAGTTACTTAGCTGCGATCTTAATTGTTTATTCATTCATTGTGATATTTTTTACAATCAAACTTCCCTCTGCACAATGGTGGCTGGATGCCCACAACCAAGACAGCGCAGGCAATTACTTCAACATGGATTTTGCTTTCAATAAAATCATGGGGCAAGGGCAGCGCATCATCATTGGCTCGTTGACAGCATTTCTGCTGGGGCAATTGGTAGATGTATTTGTCTTCCAAAAGCTGCGCAAACTAACGGGCCAGAAAATGCTGTGGCTGCGGGCCACCGGCTCTACACTTGTATCGCAGTTCATAGATAGTTTCGTGGTGCTCTATATTGCATTCATTGGTGTGTTCTCCGCCCAGCAGATTATTGCCATTGGCATCACCAACTATATCTATAAATTTTCCATTGCCATTTTATTGACACCCGTTATCTATCTGGGGCACTACGCAATCGACCGCTATTTAGGAAAAGAGAACGCCCAAAAAATTTCGGAAGAGGCCGCGCAGGAAAGCAACTCATTTCTTTGATTGCCTCACCACATCAAGTATAATACCTGTGGCCATGGCGGCATTCAGCGATTCGGCTTTTCCAAATCGAGGAACAGTAATTTTCTGAGTGATCAGCATTTCCACTTCTGGCGAAATACCATTTGATTCGTTGCCGATCACAATCAATCCGCCTGCCGAAAAGGAGAGTGAGTGCACATCCACGCCATCCAGAAAAGTGCCATAGATGGGCATGCGCACCGCCTTGAGATAATCAACCAATGAAGTGTATTGAATCTCCACCCGGCAAAATGAGCCCATGGTTGCGCTAAGCACTTTGGGATTGTAAAAATCCACCGTGTCATCGGAGGCAATAATATTCTTTAACCCATACCAATCAGCAGTGCGGATGATGGTACCCAAATTTCCTGGGTCGCGAATGGAATCAAGCACGAGCACAACCTCTCCTTCTTTTATAGAAAGTTTACGGTTGGGTTTGATGGCTGCTATGGCGAGTGCCGCATCGTTGGTTTGAAAACTTCCAAGCAATGAAAGTTCATCCTCCGATGCCTCCACAACTTCAGCGTTGCTGGCAATAATATCTTTTTGATGGTGATGGATAAAGTCCGCAGTGGCAGACACCCAGTGAGTTTTAAAGTCCGACTTCAATAATTCAACCACGCTTTTTGCTCCCTCCACCGCAAAGCATTGTTCCTCCATCCGGTATTTCTTTACTTGCAATGATTTGATATACTTACCTTTGGCCTTGCTGATCATGGTGAAAAAGTTGATAAAAGGTTCTGCGGTTTTATTCTTATCGTGGCTGTTAAGCAGTTGTTTGGGCACACGCTATCTCCAAGAAAATCAAAAGTTGTTGTATCGCCAAACAATCAGTGCCCCAAAAGGATTTAAATCTTCGGCCCTGCCCGACCTGTATGTAAAAAAAGTAAACCGGAGGTTGCTGGGCCTTCCCATAAACTCATTGGTGTGGATGCACCACGAGGGTGAAAAACGTTATGACCAAAAAAAGTTTGTGGATAAACGGATCAAGACCGAGGGAAAATTCAACAAAAAAATAGGGGCTACCAAAAGCCAGAAAAAGATCACCTCCCTTCAATATCGCAGGCAACGAAGAGTGGAGGCACTCAACGGAAAAATCGAAAACGGCAACGACTTCATGCAGTGGGGCGAACCTGCTACTGTTTTTGATTCCATCAGTATTGTGGCCACACGCGATAAGATAAGCAACTACCTTTTTACAAAGGGGTATTTTCAAAATATCATTTCATTCAAAACAACCGAGTATAAAAAAAGGATAAGTGTTAGGTATCAGGTTTCGCCAGGGCAACCCTATTATTACGACACCCTCTTTTACCTAATACCTGACGAACAAGTAGGGTCGTTGTTGCTAAAGGAAAAAGGTCAAAGCCTGATAGCGCAGTACGACCGATATGATCAAGAAAAACTAAACAAAGAGCGCGAACGTATCGACCTTTTTCTTAAAGACAAGGGCTATTATGATTTTACTCGCCAGTATATCGACTTTGCGGTGGACACCAGCCACACCGCAGATCATGGCATTGCTTTGCAGATTGAAATAAAAAATCCCCCCGGTAAGAGCGGGCATCATAAATTTAAGATTGACTCGATCATATTTACCACCGATGCGGCCGTAAACTCAAAGGACAACCTGAAAAGAAAATCGGAAGAATATCGCGACATAACCTTCAGCTATTTCAACCACCAATACAGCAAAAAAATATTGTCGCAGCGTGTGTTCATCCGTAAGGACAGCCTCTATAGCCGGTCAAAAACATTTAGCACACAACGTCAGCTCGCCAACTTAGATATTTTCAAGTTCATAAACATCAATTACGATACTTCCGATGGCAAGTTCATCACCAATATTTTCTCCAGCCCATTGGACCGCTATGCGTGGTCCAACGAAGCCGGCATGACGGTGACACAAGGATATCCGGGGCCCTACTTCAGCACCAATTTCAAAAAGAGGAATGTGTTCAAAGGGCTTGAGATCATTGAGATCAACGGAAGGTTTGGGTTTGAAGGAGTTGCCTCGGCCACCGATATAGGTAAATTTCTTCCGAGCACCGAAGCAGGATTGAACGGAAGTATCACGTTCCCACAATTCCTTTTTCCGTTCAGTGAGAAAAAAGCGTTGCAGTTGGGCAAGTATAATCCCCGCACCCGGTTGCTGGCAGGCTATACTTATACCAACCGCCCTGAATATCAGCGGTCAATCACCACGGTTTCGAACACTTATACCTGGGAGAACAATCAAACCACGCAATATTCATTGACCCTCATTAGCTTGAACATCATCCGGTCTTCCCTTTCGGGCGCGTTTGATTCTTTGCTGGTTGCCCTTCAGCAAAACCAGGGAAACAATCTTAGAAATTCATTTAAACCTTCCTTTGTAAGCAGCATGACTTTTGGTGTAACCTGGAACCCAAATAATTATGGCAACGCTCAAAAGAATTCCTTTTTCTTGCGGGCGCAAGCCGAAACGGGAGGCACCTTCTTCAACCTGGCAGAACCAAAATATATAACCAATGCCGGCCTTGAACTTTATAAGTACGTGCGGTTTAGTTTGGATATGCGCAAAACCAAGGTGATCAACGAAACTACCCTGTTGGCCTACCGGATAAACACAGGTGTTGGATATTCATACAACGACAATAAAGTATTGCCATACGAAAAATATTTTTTTATCGGGGGCAGCAATAGTGTGAGGGCATGGCGACCGAGGCGATTGGGTGTGGGCTCCATTCCGCCCGACCTTAGCACCAATGCGGATGGTAATGGTTTGTTCGATTACCGTTTTGAAAAACCGGGCGATATTTTATTGGAAGGAAGCATTGAACTACGAAGAAAACTTTTTGGGTTTGTAAATGGGGCCGTGTTTGTGGATGCCGGCAACGTATGGTCTTTTCGGGAAGTGCAACTGTCGGGTGAGTCATCCACGAAAGCAACTTGGGAAGGCTCTTCCAAGTTTGATGGGAATTTTTACAAGCAACTTGGCATAGGCACAGGGTTTGGGTTGAGGTTCGACTTCTCGTTTCTCGTGCTCCGCTTTGATGTGGGCGTCAAAGTGTATGACCCGGGCCGCAAGAAGGGAGACAGATATGTTCTGGATCAGTTCAGGTTTATCAAACCTTATGGAATAAATCGTGAACCCGTGATCTATAATGTAGGGATCGGTTATCCGTTTTAATCTTTG
>JAYVAI010000132.1:0-1822 GCA_043751075.1 Cyclobacteriaceae bacterium
ATGCTTTCCAATCGCGCAGCCATCAACACATTCAAAAAAAGCAAAACTGCTGGCACCATATTAAACATGTCATCCGTGCTTGGCTATTCCCCATCGCCAAAACATTTTGTCACACATGCCTATGCAACTTCTAAAGCAGCCATCATCGGATTTACACAATCAACCGCAGCTTTTTATGCCAGCGATTCCATCCGCATAAATGCCATTGCCCCCGCTCTGGTGGAAACGCCTATGGCACTGCGCGCAGCCAACGATGAAACCATAAAATCGTTTATTAAAACAAAGCAACCATTAGAGGGCGGAAGGATTGGGATATCTTCGGACCTAGATGGTGCCGCCATTTATTTTATGTCCGACTTTTCTAAATTTACCACCGGCCAAACTCTATCGGTGGATGGCGGCTGGCATTTATCGGAAGGACAGTATTGAATGTAAGCCCATGCAAGAATTTTCTATTGGCATTGATTTAGGATGCACAAACATAAAAGGTGTGCTGATTGATGGCACCGGAAATATTATCACGCAATTGAAGGAGGAAACGAACGAGCAAGACGATACCCACTGGAAAAATGCCGTGGCCGGGATGATAAAAAGTTTGCGATCTCAATCATCTGTGATCATAAAAAATATCGGGCTCTCGGCACCTGGTTTGGCAAACTCACACAATACTTGCATTTCGTTTATGCCCGGCCGATTGCCAGGCCTCGAAAATTTTAATTGGTCGGATTTTATTGGTGAACGGATTTATGTCCTTAACGATGCACACGCTGCACTGATGGCCGAGGCAACGTTTGGTGCAGCCAAAGGAATGAAGCATGCAATCTTGTTAACGCTCGGCACTGGTGTAGGCGGTGGCATTTTGATCAACGGTCAACTCTATCAGGGGCTTGCGCAAATGGCCGGGCATTTTGGGCACACTTCCGTGGATGCCGATAATCCCAATGACGATGTTACAAACATGCCAGGCAGCATTGAAGATGCCATCGGCAACTTAACAATTTCGCAACGGTCGAAAGGAAAATTCAATACCACCTTCGAATTGGTGGAGGCTTATAAACGCAACGAACCTTTTGCCAGCTGGCTGTGGCTGTCGTCAGTGCGCAAGTTGGCCATCAGTATTGCCTCCGCTATTAATGTGCTGTCACCAGAAGCCGTGATCGTTGGTGGTGGCATTTCCCTTGCGGGCGATGCGTTGATGAACCCGCTCCAAGATTTTTTGAACCTGTATGAATGGCAGCCCGGAGGAAAAAAAGCTGCTCTAAAGCTGGCTAAATTTTCAGACATGGCCGGTGCCATTGGTGCAGCCGGTTTTGCTCTACAGCGTACTATGTAGCTTGTGCCACATAATTGTAAATTGATGATACCTCAAAAATATATGAAGGCTACAAGCGCAGTAGTATCCAAATCAAAATAACCTCATGACACCTACACAAGACTATCTGAACAAAAGCAAAAATATTATAGAAATTGTTTTACGGCAGGAGGTTGAAATACTCAAAGCGGCACGGTGGTTTTCGAAAACGATATTGGAAGGCCGCATGGTGCATGTATTTGGTTCGGGCCACAGCCGCATTATGGTAGAAGAAATGTGGCCGCGCTATGGTTCGTTTCCTGGGTTCAATCCCATCGTTGAACTGTCGCTCACGTTTCACAATTTAGTGGTGGGTGCCAACGGCCAGCGCCAGGCCATGTTCCTCGAAAATGTTCCGGGCCTTGCAGAACGCATACTTCGCAATTATGATATTTCAGATGACGACACTGCGCTGGTGATCTCCTCCAGCGGCTGCAACATCGTGCCTATTGAAATCGCAGAATTGTTTCA
>JAYVAI010000133.1:0-1817 GCA_043751075.1 Cyclobacteriaceae bacterium
CGCGCATGGGTAAAGCGGCCAAACTCATTCACCACCCGGGTTTCGATAATGTTAAATATTTGTTCGGGATTTATGTTGCCGCACTCGGGGCATGCACCCGGAGTTTTATTTGCCGCATTAACAATTTCCTGAAAATAGTTTACCGACTCGGCCGGGTTGCCATAGTAAATCTGAAAACCGCCCACGTCTAAAATAACCAGCGTGTCAAACATTTTAAAAATGTCGGACGAGGGCTGGTGTATCACCACAAAAACCATTTTACCACGCAGCGACAACTCCTTTAGCAGGTCCATGATATTTTCCGAATCGCGGGATGAAAGACCGGATGTGGGTTCATCTACAAATAAAATTGTAGGCTCGCGCAAAAGTTCCAGCCCAATGTTCAGGCGCTTGCGCTGCCCCCCGCTGATCGTCTTTTGCATGGGCGATCCAACCTTTAGATTGCGGATTTCCATTAAGCCAAGGCTCATCAAAACCCGCTCTACAAGTTCGGCAATACTTTCTTTTGTGTAGTGCCCGAAGCACAAGCGGGCAGAATAATATAAGTTCTCAAAAACAGTAAGGTCTTCAATCAGCAAATCATCCTGTGGGATAAACCCAATTGCCCCCTCTACCAGTTCTGGATTTTTGTGAATATCGATACCGTTGATTATCACCCGGCCACTGGAAGGCCTTTCAGTTCCGTTGAGCACACTGAGCAATGTTGACTTGCCCGAACCGCTGGCGCCCATCAGCCCAATCAACTTGCCTCCGCTTTCTGCAATATTTATATTTTGCAGCCCCGCCTTTCCGCTTTTAAAATGATAGAACACATGCTCGGCCACAAAGCTGATGTCGGTTTCACTTTCTTCAAAAAGAAACTTGCTGACAACATCGGAATAGTAGATGGTCTCAATTTTAGATCCGCGTATGGCACTTCCGGTCGGGCACACATCAATTTTTCTGCTTTTAAGCAAAACGGTATTCAAGTACAGCGGTGTTATGCCAAGGTATTTAATGAAGTATGTTTCAATATCCTGAAGGCGAAGGATGGCGATAAGGCCAGTTAAGTCCTTGGCCACAATACGCGGGCCGGGATATTCAAAATCATCGGAGCCTTCATCTATGATAAGAATGTTTTTAGAGGCCAGCTCTTCAATATCCTGGCCAATCACAAAGGTGCGCATCGATTTCAAATCCTTTTGTGGAATTTTCAATGCTTCGCCAATGTAGTAGATCAGGTTGCTCTGCCGCTCGGAAAGTTCTCCGTTGGCATAGCACAATTCTATTATCTTAATAGTTAAGACTACCTTCTGCTGTGTGGTGAGTGCCTGGTTTACTTTCTTTGAAATTTGGATGATCTGCGCCCAGTCGTCAACAAACTCCAGGGTAGCTTCGTCCACATTAAGTGTGGATCCGGTGAATCTTTTGTTCTGCTTGCAGAAGTCGTCAAACAATGAAATGTAATATCGCGTTGACTCCTGGTTGAGGTGAAGGGACAAAAACTCCTTTATGTTGGCGCGCTCGTCTTCGGTAATGCGCTCTTTTGCAACAATGGCAAAAAGTTGAACAATTGCTTTTAACAGTTCTTCACTCATGCTTTAAAGAGTGTGTAAAGATTTATGAGAAGTAACATAGGGCAAATTAAAGAAAATTTATGAGGCTTGTTTAATGAAAGACTATAAAGGGATTGCACTCGACAGATTATTTCCCTGAAGCAACTATAATTTTGAAATGAAAGAGAACGCGGATGACACGGATACTAAAGTAAACGCGGATAAAAACGGATAAAAAATTGAAAAAATCAGCGATTATCTGCGTTGCTTGCATCTGCGTTA
>JAYVAI010000134.1:0-12971 GCA_043751075.1 Cyclobacteriaceae bacterium
TAAGCCTGCGTACTTTCATACACGCCAATATTTTTTGGGTTGGGCAATTTCAATCAAAATTTTTCCATCAGTGGTTGTCTTTACCACACGGCCTGGGTCCGGGTTGCAGATGAACAATACATCTTCCCCACCTTCATCAAATAAAGTAAGGCCATGCCCACTCGGAAATTCGTTTCCCCACGTGGTGATCAGTTTGCCCGACTTGTCATAGATGATAATATTGTTTTTGGTTTCATCCGTTACCATGATCAATCTTCCCTTCTTGTCCATCACCATCTCGTGGCAATTTTTCACGGGGGTTTGTTCAACGTTCAGGTTGCCCCACGCTTGGTTCACCCTATACCGGAAATCACCGTGCCCGATAATTTCTTCATCCAACACATTCTTACCAATAATATTAAACATAGGCAGGGAAAGGGCTGCACCGGTAAGCATGGAAGTTTTTAAAAATTTGCGCCTAGATGGAGATGTTGATTTTTTCATGACGGTTGGATTTTCTTGATCAAGCTAAGAAACTTTGCTGGCAGATAGACTTTGTGCGTCAAAAAATATTTCAATGTTTCTATCGTTTCTAAATAATTAGTTTGCCAATCAACTTCACCGTCACAGGGCTATTGTTAACGAGGTGTGGCCGCGCGTTTATGCATTTACATTTTCGATACACTGCTACAAGGCCACTTCACATCGCCACAAGCCTGTGCCCCACGGCATATTTATACAAGGCATCAACTTGGCGTGCCTTTAAAGTATCTCCCTTGATCCGTTGATCCTGTGAGAACGCATAAGCTGCCCCGTTCAATAACATAATCATCAACAAACTACCCAATACTTTCATAGAGAGGTGAACAATGAACGCCAAGGTAGCGGATTGTATTAATTCCGTAGCAGCCAACTAAACAAAATTCACTGGGATGTTTTTTATCAGAATATTGGTACCGCGCCCAACGGTGCTGGTCATTTCAAAGATGCCGTTCAAGGATACGACCCTCGCATTCATATTCTTGATTCCAATTCCTTTGAAGTGTCCATTTGTATTGAAGTCCGTTATCGTCAATAGTGAGCACCAACTCACGCTGATGGCAGAAAGCTGAATATCAATTTCAGAAGGGCTGGCATGCTTGATGGAATTATTGATTGCCTCCTGAACGATGCGGTACAAATGATGCGAAATATCCTCCCTCAAATTTTGGGGGAGGTCGTAAACCTGAACACCAATTTTCACTCCGGTTTTCTGCTGTGTTTCGTAGGCAAAATAAATCAGGTTTTGATGGAGCCCGGCAATTTTCAACGAGGCGATGAAAGGTTGTGCGACATGGCGCGCACATCTTCGGACAGTGTGTCTATCTGTTTTTCCAACAAACCACGTTGAATTGAGCCTGGGCCACCGGTTTTGAGTTGGGGAAGGCATTACCTATTTTTGCTGCTCAGTACAAAATGGCTCCGTAGTACAATGGATAGTATTTCAGATTCCGATTCTGAAGATGCAGGTTCGATTCCTGCCGGGGTCACATGGATAGAATTTCAGATTCCCCTGCCTGCGTGACGCAGTCAGGCAGGGATTCTGAAGATGCAGATCAGGCGGGGATTCCTGCCGGGGTCACTTTTTATGCTTATGCAATCAGAAGTTTAAATTTTGATTTCTACTACAAGGGACATTGCCAGGATTTAAATGAACGACTTAGGCAGCACAATTCTGGGATGACTCAATCCATTCGGAAATTTATCCCTTTTGAAATAGCCTATTTTGAAAAATTTGAGAGCAGGGAAGCGGCTATTAAGGGAGAGAAGTATTTTAAGTCTGTTGCCGGCAGAAGGTTTCTGAAAAAAAAACTGGATCGCCCCACTGATTTGGGCAGGCGGGATTCTGAAGATGCAGGTTCCCTGCCCGAATGAATCGGTCAGGCGGGGATTCCTGCCGGGGTCACTCAATCAGGCAAATCAGTTTTTTTTGAATTGCCTTTTTTGTTTCATCAACTCTCTGCTTTACATTTAGGTTCTACCGTGAATGTTGTGGGTAAAGAGTGTACAGCACTGAACCTTAGTAGAAGAATTTTATTAGAAGAAGAGATCAACCTTATTAGCTTATTCTCAGTTGAAATAGCGCGAAGAAAATAAGGTAATAAGGTTACAGTAGCGGGTAGGAAAATCTACTACTAAGGTTATCCTCCCGCAACAAGTTGTAGCAGGACTCTTTCCAAAAAATCCGGGGTAGAAACTTCATCTAAAAATACATGCTACGATTTTCCCTGTTCCTTTCGATGCTTTCGGATTTAGACGTTTTCTGAAAGGGCAATCTACTTGCCTTTCCCTACCACCTTCTTCTTTTTCACGGCCAAAAGTTTGTCGAGCTTTTCTTCCAGCTCAGTCAGCTTTTTAATGATGGCAATATGAGTGTGCCTGGCGTCAATACCCACCACACTTTCATTGCTGTGAATGTAAGCACCGATGGTTTCGTAGTCGGGGTGATCTTTGGTGATAAGTTTTTTTGAGATTTTGTTCATAAGGTTTTCGTTTGGCCAACCAAATGTAAACGATTTTTAAAAACCTATAAGGTTTTTAGGTTTTTTAAACCTTATAGGTTTTTACTCACATATTAAAAAAATTCATTGTCCGCTCTGGCCCTATCGTGCAAAAAGATTTTACAATTTCTTCGGCCTTGTCCATGATGGCCGGCAGCTCTTCAAATTCTTTTGGTGTAAAATTGCTGAGCACATAGTCAATCTGTTGGCCTTTGTTGAATTCATTGCCAATACCAAACCGCAGGCGCGAATAATCCTGTCCTTGCAAAAGCAGTTCAATATTTTTGAGGCCGTTGTGCCCAGCCGCGCTGCCTTTGGTGCGCAACCGCAAACTGCCAAAGGGCAATGCGAGATCATCCACAATCACCAGTAAATTTTCCTTTGGTATTTTCAATTCTTGCATCCAATACGTCACCGCTTTGCCGCTTAAGTTCATGAAGGTGTTAGGCTTGATGAGGTGAAGCTTCTTCCCTTTATATTTCATCTCAGCTTTATCGGCAAGACGCTGTGAAGAAAAATCAATTTTGTGATTATCGGCAATCCTGTCAAGCACCAGAAAGCCTATGTTGTGCCGGGTCAGTTCATATTCCGGGCCCCTGTTTCCGAGGCCGGCTATTAAATACTTCATGCGCTAATTTTATTTTTTAAAGTCACATGGAATTGATTAAGGTTCACTTCACTTTCAAAGGAACAATAAATCCCGCTTGTGGGCGGGATTTATTGAATTGGGAAAATGAAATTATTTTACTTTTTCTTCTCGTCCTTTTTAGGGGCATCGCCTTTCTTGGCATCGGCAGCAGGGGCTGCGGCAGCATCTCCTTTCTTACCATCGGCAGGGGCGGCAGCAGTGGCAGCAGCACCTTCGGCAGGAGCGGCAGCTGCAGCGGTTTCCTCCGCGAGTTTAGCAGCACGCGGAACTTCCACCACAGCAATAGAAGCTTGCTTAGGATCAAGGAATTCAAGATTGGCCAAATTCACGTCACTCACTTTTACGGAGTGATGGAAATCCAATGTGGAGCAATCCACATCAATATGATCGGGCATGTCTTTGGCAAAAGCAAACACTTTTAAAGTAGCCCGTTTGCGCACCAGGGCTCCACCTTTTGCAACACCTGGCGATTGGCCCACCAACCGGGTAGGGATGTCCATTTTTATTTTCCTGTCATCGCTGATGCGCAGAAAGTCAACATGGAGGATGATTTCACTCACGGGGTGAAACTGTACCTCTTGCAGGATGGCCTGGCATTCTTCACCTTCAATGTTGAGGTGCACAAAGTGCGCTTCGTTGGTGTAAATGAGGTCACGAAATAAAATCACGGGCGAATGGAAATGCACTTGATTGTCGCCACCATACAATACGCATGGCACGTTTCCTTCCTGGCGGGTTTTCTGGGCGTCATTCTTGCCGAGATTTGCTCTTCGATACCCTATAATCTCGATGGTTTTCATAATTGTGAATTGTTTAATTTATTTTGAGTTGTTTATAAACGGATGAACAATGAACTGATCGACTCATGGTCATGTATCTTGCGTATCGCCTTTGCGAAAAGATCGGACACGGTCAATACTTTTATTTTCGACATTTGTTTTTTCAGGGGGATGGTATCGGAAACCACCAACTCCTCCAACACAGAGTTTTGTATGTTTTCATAAGCGTTGCCTGAAAGCACTGCGTGTGTGCATATTGCGCGCACTGTGTTTGCTCCCTTTTCTTTTAGCAGGGCAGCGGCTTTGCATATCGTGCCAGCAGTATCAACAAGGTCATCTATCAAAACCACATCCTTTCCTTCCACCTCGCCAATCAACCGCATTGACTCAATTTTGTTGGCTTCTTTTCTGTACTTATCGCACACCGCCAAATCGGCCAAAAAGAATTTGGCAAAACTGCGCGCACGTTTGATGCCGCCCACATCGGGCGAGGCAAACATGATGTTTTCTAACGCCAGCGATTTCAAATACGGAACAAAAATATAGTTGCCATCCAAGTGGTCAACGGGTATATCAAAAAATCCTTGTATCTGGTCGGCATGAAGATCGCACGTCATAATCCTGTCTGCCCCCGCTGCCGACAACAAGTTTGCTATTAGCTTCGCGGCAATGGCCACGCGCGGTTTGTCCTTTCTATCCTGGCGGGCATAGCCAAAATAGGGTATGATCACATTTATATTTTGTGAGCTGGCTCTTTTCACCGCATCAATCATGAGCAGCAGCTCCATGAAGTTTTCGGCTGGCGCAAACGTTGACTGCACAATAAAAACATCGTGACCACGCACCGATTCGCCAATGAATGGCGACATTTCACCATCACTGAACTGTTGGTAATCCACCGAGCCGAGCACATCGCCATAAGCATGGGCGATTTTCTCTGCCAGGTAGGTGGTTGCGCGTCCAGAAAATATTTTTACTCCCATTTATTAATTACTAGTGCTATATAGTAGCAAAAAACCCGCACCAACATGGAAGCGGGTAGTGTGGTTGTCCTACTAGGATTCGAACCTAGAAAAGCAGAATCAAAATCTGCTGTGTTACCATTACACCATAGGACAATCTATCCTTTAAAAAGGTCTGCAAAGGTAGGATAATTTTTGAAAAGCAAAACCTCAATTTTTGCTGTTTTTAAAGGAAAGAGAGGATTGCAATTCCATACATGTTGGAGGGGGTTGATCTCGGAACTTAATTGGTCCACGTGTGTTTCTTCATGAGTTGGGCTGAATAAAAAGTCGCTTCTGTCATCGCGGCCTTGAGCCGCGATCCCGTTTTATGTGCGACTATCGGGATACCGGGTCAAAGCCCGGTATGACACTTCGATCCAATTGCGACTTTTTAGTCAGCCCCAGCAAACCCTAACCTTGAAACTACCGGATAAAGTCATAACTTTTGAACCTAAAGAAGCATACAATGGAGCTATTAAATATCAACGAAATCAAAAAGCTATACCCTAACGAATGGGTTTTAGTTGGTAACCCAATTATGGACGATAGCAAAATTGATGTGCTCTCAGGAATTCCTATCTACCACAGCAAGGACAAGAAAGAAGTTTGCTATATAGGCAGGGACAAAACATCCAATTTCGACAAAATCACTTTAATTTTTACTGGCACTTTTAAATCCACAAGAAAGATAACCGGTATTTTCAACCGTGTCAAATAATGATATTTCCATTCAAACTAGAGCCTGAGAGCGGGCTAATTATCGTAAACATTGAAATTGACGGAAAGTATGAGTTGAAAATGGTCCTTGACACAGGTGCTACCAACACAACTATTGACAGCAACGCCCTGTATCTATTGGGTTACGATCTCAAGGACAATATTGGAAAAGTAGAAATTGAAACCGCCAACGGGGTTATTGAAACAGAAGTTTTTGAGCTTCGTAGTTTCGCATCGCTTGGGCAACTGAAAGATAAATTTCAAATTCAAGTTTACGACTTCTTGGCCCACGGTATTTTTTCTGACTATAATAGGCTACTTGGTTTAGACTTTTTAGAAGGAACTAAATTTTGTATTGACACCAGATTAAACACCATTACTTTGACCTGAAGTAAGAGTGCCAAATTATTAAAACAGGAGATTGGAGTTGAACCTTATTCCAGATCAGAGTCTTTCAACTCGGCTGTATTGCCTTCGCTAAAACCTTCGGCCATAAAGCGGTATTTGTCAAGGATGGAGATCACGGCATTTCTTAAATGGCGCTCATTGTGAAAGTTGATGCTGCCATATAAGGTAGTGGCATATCCTTGCCATATCGACCGGTTTTGTCGCCTGTCAAAAAATTGGATCAACAGGGTGCCTGTTTTTAAGTTCAGTTTTTTGGAGTCGTATTCGATATCTTCCTTTTGCGATTTTACCCACTCTTCAATGTCGGGTTGCTCGTAGCCGTTGAACCTGAGGCTATCGCCATACATTTTGAAACCCACAATTAAATGGGGGCGGTTGTCTGTTTGCTTGTAGCCCAAAAACTTCATGCGCGAAATGATCGACTTTTCGATTACGGCATTGATCATGGTGGTGTCTTCAATGCCCACGGGCCTCATGATTTCGAAGGTTCGGTACTTTTTAAAATTTCCTTTGTAACTATAATCGTATTCTACGGGAAGTTCCTTGTAACCCAGGCAAGAGGAGAGAAACAGCGCAATAAATCCTAAAAAGTATAATTTTTTCATAAGAGTGATTGTAATCGATTGAAAAGGTAGAATAAAATTGATTTAGAAACAAGAAAGTTATTTTTGATGGCAGCAAAGAAAATTATAAAGAGGAACTTCCAACACTTTCACTTAATTTGACCGCTCAATTTCATTATGCCACCCTACAATCAAACCATCGGAGCTCGGTATCACATCTATAATAGCCTGTTCCTGCAACTTCCTTATCAGAATATTTTTCGCACGGGCACTCTGCTGCCCTTGTTGCAGCAGCACTGTGAGGCTGGCTTCGAAGAAGGTAAATCGGCAACGGAAATACTCAAACAGTTTTTTCAGGATTTCGCACCCGGCTCAAATCAAAGTGAGCAATTCGACATGCTCTTTAATTTTATTCAATATGTGGAAAGACAGGTTGCTCTTTTTGATTCAATTGAGGACTCTGCCTTTGAGCAAATCAATGACTTAAACGGGAAGGGCACTATCTCTTCCTTGTTGCTTAAAACAAAATTTGAAAACAAAGAGGAAGAGCTAACCAAGCGGCTCGAAGATTTTAGTTTGCGCCCCGTGCTCACCGCGCACCCTACACAATTCTATCCGGGCCACGTGCTGGGCATCCTTACCGACCTGGAAAAATTTATCCGTGCCAACGATCTGGAGCAAATAAACCTCTTGCTGCAGCAACTTGGCAAAACCGGCTTCATCAACGAATCAAAACCTACCCCCTATGATGAGGCCGTTACGCTTTGCTGGTATTTGGAAAATGTTTTCTATCAAGCCATACCCGAAATCATTGAGTCGCTGGCCGCTGGGTTGGATATTCCTGTTTCGCAATGGAAAAACAACCGCCTGATGGTGATTGGCTTTTGGCCGGGTGGCGATCGTGATGGAAACCCGTTTGTAACTACCGAGATCACGCTGAAAGTTGCTGCGAAACTTCAAGAGTCGATTTTGAAATGCTATTATCGTGATGTGCGTGCCTTGCGCAGGCGGCTCACCTTTAGGGGTGTGGATAAGATCATGATCGACATAGAACGTAAAATTTATAATTGGGTATTTGGAAAGGAGAAAGGATACAACCATGCGGAAGAATTTATCCACAACCTTCAATCGGCCAGAAAACTTTTGGTGAACGATCATGGCGGTTTGTTTTTGGATATGTTGGATTCATTCATCTTAAAAGTGAAACAGTTTGGATTTTATTTTGCCAGCTTGGATGTGAGGCAAGACAGCCGCAAGCATGATCATGTGTGGAACCAAATCCTGAATGTGCTTTCGCAAAATGGCAAATCAATTTCGGGCAACGACTTTGAAAAACTTTCCACGAACGATCGCATCAAGTATCTGCTGGATATGAAAATTTCGCTTGGTGATTTTACTTTTGAAGATGCGTTGGTCAATGAAACCATCAACAGCATCAAAGCAATTTCAGTCATTCAAAAAGACAATGGCAAAACCGGTTGTCACCGATATGTGATCAGCAATTGCCAAAGTTCATTGCATGTAGTGGAAGTGTTTGTGCTTGCCAAACTGCTCATTGGCTCTGCCGATGGACTTGAACTGGATGTGGTCCCTCTGTTTGAAACCATTGACGACCTGGCCCACGCACAGGCCATCATGGAAGAACTCTACCAGGTAGAAGAATATAAACAACATCTATTGCGGAGGAACAGCCATCAAACCATCATGCTTGGTTTTTCGGATGGCACCAAAGACGGTGGTTATCTGCGCGCCAACTGGTCAATTTTCCGTGCAAAAGAAAACCTTACTGCCATTTCGCGCAAACATGGTTTCAAAGCAATTTTTTTTGATGGACGTGGCGGCCCTCCGGCACGTGGTGGTGGCAACACGCACGATTTTTATGCCTCGCTGGGAAACACGATTGAGCATGAGGAAGTGCAGATCACCGTGCAAGGCCAAACCATCAGTTCCAATTTCGGCAAGGTAGCCTCGTGCAAGTTCAACCTCGAGCAACTTTTGTCGGCTGGGCTGGAAGGAGCTTTATTCAAGCGGCCTGAAAATCAAATGAGCGATGACGACAAAAAATTATTGGACGCTTTGGCGGATGCCGGCCATGAGGCTTACCTGGGGTTGAAGCATCACCCCAAGTTTGTTCCCTACTTAGAAAAGGTGACACCGCTGTCGTTCTTTGGTGCTACTAATATTGGTTCGCGCCCGATGAAGCGCAACGATGCCGAAGGCCTGAAGTTTGAAGACCTTCGGGCAATTCCCTTTGTGGCTTCGTGGGCCATGATGAAGCAAAATATTCCGGGCTTTTATGGTGTGGGCAGCGCCATCAAAAAACTGGAAGAGCATGGCGAAGGGCAAAAACTGAAACAGCTATATACCCATTCATTGTTCTTCCGCACGTTGGTTGGCAACAGCATGATGTCGCTCACCAAAACATATTACAACGCCACAACGTATCTGGCACACGATCCGGAATTTGGAGAATTTTGGAAAAAAATGTTTGCCGAATATTCGCTTTCAAAAGAGAAGCTGTTGGATATTTCGGGGTTGCAGGGCCTGATGGAAAACAATCCTAACATACGCGACTCGGTGCGCCTGCGCGAACGGATAGTGCTGCCGCTGATCGCCATCCAACAATTTGCATTGATGAACATACGCAACCTGACAGACGAGAATAAAGCGCACGAGGTCCGTTACCGAAAATTGATAATACGCACCATGTTTGGGATTATTAATGCTGCGAGGAATTCTGCTTAGGTAAGTTGACTAAAGCAATTGATAAAATTTTTCAGGGCAATTGAAAATTACCTAGCATAATACCCATCACGGTAATGTCCTCGTCTAGTTCTTCCCATCGCAAAGCGGAACCGTCCAGTCGAATCTCCACTTTTTTTAATGATTCCTCTGATGCACCTTTTAATATCTTGAAACGATCTGCGGGGAAACCAACAATGCGCTGATCGGCAAGTTCCAAATAAACTATTCTTTTTTCACTCCAAGCTCTCATCGCCATTGGCTCAGCTAAAATATCCGTGGTATTCATTGTATGCCTTTTTTAGGAATTCTTGATTTTCATAAATAAGTCGTTCGATTTCTCGAACAGTATGCGGCTTTATGTTTTTATTCTTAGCCAGCTTAATGGGATCAATCCAAAACTTACATTCTCCATCTGATGTAGCAATATGTATGTGAGGAGGCTCATTCTGTTCATCAGAATAAAAATGAAAACGAAAAGGGCCGATCCGTAAAACAGTTGGCATTGCTTATTTAAAACTACTCTAAAAAACCAAGCCTTACAAATCAAAAAAAAACAATTCTATTTAAAATAATCAAGACAGCGCATCTGCTTTCAAGTTTCATATGCAACTTCCAAATTGTTGCCCAATTTCTACTCCCAATTTTGGCAGTTTTCCTAAGAACTAAAATTTATCCAAAAAATTTTAGTTAGAAACATTCCGAGTAAATCACCGGATTGATAAATTCGTTTAACCCTACAAATAGCCAGCAATTTTTAGCAACTATTCAAAACATCACCGTCAAAATTTTCTCCTCTTTGTTCCTTCTTATCTTAACAGGTACCTGTTGGCCTTTTTCAAATTTGCCCAACGCATCCATGTAGGTTTGCATGTCTTTGATGATGTGGTCGCCAATCTGGATGATCACATCCCCCGTCACGATCCCGGCCTTTTGTGCTGGCCTTCCATCGGTTACACCATCCACCAGCAAACCCGATTCATCCGAAGTGTAACTGGGCATGATCCCCAGCGTAACCTTAAACGAGCGTGATGCGCTCATCGATTTATTTTTGGTAGGCAGAAATGCCAGCTTGGGCTGATCGTCCAATTTTTTGATCACGGAAATGATCAGGTCCAACACTTCTCTCTCTCCTGCATAATTTATTTTGTCCCAGTCATCGGAAGGTTTGTGATAGTCGCTGTGCGAGCCTGTGAAAAAATGGAGCACCGGAATATTTTTTAGGTAGAACGAAGTATGATCAGACGGACCGATGCCAGCCGAATCGGTTTTTATATTGAGCGATGAGCCGTTGTTTTTAAAAAGAGTTTCCCACTCGGCACTGGTGCCAGTGCCGCTCACGGAGAGATTTTTTGTAGTTGGATTGAGCCGGCCGATCATGTCCATGTTGATCATATAATTTACTAAGCCAAAATCTAGTGTGGGCTTTTCAGTAAAATATTTTGAACCATGTAGCCCAAGTTCTTCACCACTAAAGCAGATGAACAAAAAATTGCTGTGCTCTTGTGCTTTGTTCTTTTTGAAATAGCGGGCCAGTTCCAACACACCGGCCACACCCGAAGCATTGTCGTCAGCGCCATTGTGGATTTTTCCTTTTGGGTTGGCATCGAGCGAACTTCCGTTTTCACCAAGGCCCAGGTGATCGAAGTGAGCCCCAATGATAATTGTTTTCTCAGCCTTATTATCCAGGAACGCAACCACATTGTGCCCCGTGCCTTCAGACCCTGTGCCATGTGTGCCGCCTTTGAATGTGAAGGCTTGCTCAAATCCATTCGCACCCTTTGGTTCAAGTTTCAATTTTTTAAATTCCTTTTGGATGTAGTCCATCGCCATGCGCTCCCCTTCCGACCCGGTTTGCCGCCCGTTCATTTTATCATCGGATAGTATTTTAATGTGTTTGGAAATATTTTTCTCCTGGATTTTCTGGGCCACACCTATTTGGCTGGCAAGCATCGCAAAAGCAAAGAGGAAATGATAAATTGATTTCATAATGATCAGGTTTTAAGAAATTCTAAAGTGTGGATGCAAAAACCAAATGTGAAATTATGAAAAAAAACCTTGCGAGTTTACCTTGTTGCGCGGGGTGCAATTTCAAAAAGACATAGTTATTTATCGCTCACCCTAACAATGAAAATCACTCATCAGAAATTTCCAGGCAAACGGCAGTTTTGTGTTTGGGACTGAAGTCCCTTGTAGTTTGCTTTCAACTGCCACGGGCTTAAGCCCGTGGCAATTGATAATCTGCAGGAAGTGGGCTTTAGCCCAAAGAATAGAATGCAAAATTGGCATACAGCCTGCTCTTAACCTGTAGCAATTATAATTTCTTCGAAACCTTCTATTTCTTTTCGTACAACACTTTCCCTCCCACAATAGTCATGGATACTTCAGTAGAAAGGATTTGATCATCGGCCACGGTCATAATATCTTTTGTGAAAATGGTAAAGTCGGCAAGTTTGCCAGGAGCTATCGATCCTTTTATTTTTTCTTCAAACGCACCGTATGCCGCATCCAAGGTGTATGACTTCAACGCCTGGCTGCGCGTCATTTTTTCTTCCGGTTCATAGCCTCCTTCTGGTTGGCTCAACAAAGTTTGCCTTGTTACAGATGCAAAGAAAGAAGCAATGGGATTGATCGGCTCCACCGGCACATCGGTGCCATTGACTACCACTGCTCCCGATTTCAAAAGCGACTGCCACATGTAGGCGCCTTCTTTGATCCTCTTTTCACCAAGCCTTTCGATAGCCCACGGCCTGTCGGAGCTGAGATGAACAGCTTGCATGGCAGGTATCACACCCATCTTTCCAAAGCGCGCGATGTCGGCAGGATGAATATGCTGTGCATGCTCTATGCGGAAGCGATGGTCGTTTGATTTTTCTGGGTTCTCGCTCAACGCAATTTCATAGCGGTCTAATATTTCTCTGTTGGCACGATCACCGATTGCATGGGAGCAAACCTGAAAGCCCTCCTTCAGTGCCTCGCGCGAAATTTTCAACACCGTGTCCATCGAAAGCGTGGCCATGCCACTGAAACCCGGTCGGTCGGTGTAAGGTTCCAATAGCCACGCGCCACGCGAGCCGAGCGCTCCATCACAATTTAACTTTATCGAGCGGATGGTGAGCAACCCTGATGAGTCAACTTCCGGTCCTTTGCGCAGCCACTCATAAACCAAGTTGCTGTCGAAGCCAGTGATCATTACATACAAACGTGTAGTTAACTTATTTTCCGCTTTAAATTTTTTGAACAACGAGATATTTTCGCGCGACACTCCCGCATCGTGAAAGCTGGTGATGCCATTTTTTAAACAAGAGGCCATGGCGAGCTCCGCGGCCAGCGAATCGGTTTCTTCTGTATCATCGGGAATGTGTTGGGCGATCAATACTTGAGCGCGCTCGTTAAAAATCCCAGTGGGGTTGCCAAGTTCATCGCGAATGATCTCTCCACCTTCGCCCATATCTTTTGCCAACTTCTCCAACGACAATTGGTTTACTCCGGCCACCTGCATGGCCTTTGCATTGGCAAAGCCCGCATGCCCACTTGCATGTCTTAAAAAAACCGGATTGTTGGGCGATACTTCGCTCAGCAACTGATGG
>JAYVAI010000135.1:0-12949 GCA_043751075.1 Cyclobacteriaceae bacterium
ATGTATGCCTGGGCGCTCACTTCTTCACCAACCAAAAAAAAACCAACTGCAAGAAGGATTAATTTTTTCATTGCCGAAAGATAAGGATTATCGAGTCAATTGACAGTTGACAAATCTGCAAGTGACAAAAGTTTGTCGTAACCCATTTACAAAATACTAAGTCAAATCTTAGCCAAGAATGGCAAGAAATGATTTTCCAACTTCATCATTCAAACTTCGTTAATCATCATTCGATATTCAATTTTGAATTTTGAATGTTGGTTTTAATTTAAAATCCTACTTTGTCATGCTACTTCCAATTAATGAAAATGTCATCGCGGGCGAGGGTGCTCAACCTTTATCACTATTGAAAATATTCAACTCGACCCGCGATCCCGATAAAAAAAGATTGGCGCAAACCTTAACGGGATTCCGGGTCTCGTTTGCTTGTGAACCAATTTAAAAAAATTCTCCCCTCGCCCGGAATGACACTTTAAATGAAAATGTTATCGCTTCGCTAAGGCGTGAACGAGAGCGGTGACTTTCGTTCAGGACTTATCTCTTTTTTCTATCCGTTTTGATCTTGTCATAAATTTAGAACTTGACAAATTAGGATTAACCAATCTCCCGTATCTCAAAGTCTTTTCCTTTTCCAAACTTGAGTGCATCTTTAAGCAAAAAACGTTCAAGGGTAAAAAGGTCTTTCACGTGGAAGTCGCCATTGGTCAACATCTGCTCTATTTCAAATTCATACACATCGCTAAAGTTAATTAGCCGGTATCTTTTTCCAACACGAAGGGCACCAAAGGATAGGCCGGCCATTACCGAAGTTTCGTGAGGTCCAATTCGAAGCCCGGCAACAGCGTGCCGCCAGAAAGTTTTTTATCAAACCCTAATAATTCATGAACAGGTCTATTGCGAACATAGATATATGTTTTTTCTCCAAGAGGGTCAATCAACCAGCCCAACTCACAACCATTGCTGATCCACTTTTCCATTTTTGTTTTCAGTTGCTGCAATGAATCTGATTTTGACCTGAGCTCTATAATAAAATCAGGGCAGACCGGGGCAAATTTTTCCTGGTCTTCGATCTGCAACGTCTCCCACTTTTCTTTTTTCACCCACGATACATCCGGTGAGCGCATGGATTTATCTTTTAGCCTGAAGCCAGTGGCCGAATCAAAGCCATAGCCCAATTCAGGATTTTTCTCAACCCATTGGCTAAAAATACCTGTTAATTTAAAATTCAGGTTGCCTGTTATTCCTCCTGCTGGCGACATAATTATTAATTGTCCATTTTCATCCCTTTCAATCCGAAGCTCTTTGTTGGCTGCACAAAACGCAAACAACTCATCGTCTGTCATGGGATATTCTTCCGGAATTTTTAAGATCATTTCTTCCATAAACTAAATTTACTAATTTATCACAAATCCTCCTCGCGTTCCAACATGAGTATGGACGCCTGTGGCACAATAAAATACTTTTCACTTTCATACATCACTTCAATGGCACCGCGCTGCAAAAAAATGGCGAGGTCGCCTTCTTGCGCCTGCAGCGGCAGATATTTTATCTGGTCTTCTTTTCCTTTCCACAGATCGTCTTCATCGGCAGGCATGGGCAGCGGATAGCCGGGCCCCACTTTGATCACATACCCACGTTGTATTTTTTCCTTCTCTTGCACGCCCGGTGGAAGATAAAGACCGCTCTCTGTTTTTTCCGATTCTTTGGCCGGCCGGATGAGCACCCGATCGCCAACAACGATCAGCTTTTTTAATTTATTGTCGGCAGTGATTTTCATAATCAATTATTTTGCACGTGTTGCCTTGAACGGAAAATTTGTGCCCCCTGCCGACATGGTGCCTGTCATTAGCTCTCCGGCAAGTATCGCATCGAAAAAAACAGGCGTGCCTTGGTAGTCCAATTCACCGCCAATTTTTTTTGTGGCCTTGTCAAAAGTAAATCTAACGATGGGGAGGTCGCCTTGGGCTGCCTTCATTATTGCGCTGTAAGCTTTGTCGGCCATAGCCACGCTGAGCACACCTTTAAAGTCTCCTTCTGGCGTGCCCGTTATCAGGTAGTCCCAGTTACCGACAGGTGAATTCATGGTGCTGCTTTTGGTTGATGCACATGATGCAATGACAAGCGCGAGGAGGAAAAAAATCAGATTTTTCATAGAAGTATAGTTTGGTTTATGGTTTTTCTTATTCTTCAAATAATTTTCCCTGATCTTTGGTTGCTAAAGCGGGTATTTCCGTGGCGTAAAGCGGCAACTTATTAATTTCTTTCGACAATAAAGGGTCGTGTGTGATTATCCCTTTCTGATTGGCCTCGGTTTGTATTTTCTCAGAGTCGGTTTCCAATTCTTTCAGGCTTATTTGCCTTGCGCGCTTCTCAATGGGAGGATTTAATTTCTCTGATTTTTCAAACTCCACCACTTTTTCCAAAATGTCTTTTGATAGATCGGCCTCGCTGCGATAAACGAGTTCAAAAAACTGTTTCGCAAAAAAGCCATCGATTTGTATCCTCCGCTTGGAGAGATGAACAAACTTTCCGATCACGCGACAAATATTTTCTCTTTCTTCGGGGCTCAGCTGCTCGGCAAATTCGTAGTCTTCAATTCTTTTTAGCGTGAGTATAATGGGCTCTAAAGAATCCAGCGAAATCACATACACCGTATAATCGCTCAACTTAAATTCAAACGTATCCAAGTGTTCAATCGTGTTGGACGGAACAACCAAGAAGACTTCCCTGCGCACATCGTCCTCTTTCACATACTTGATGGCGCTTTCTGCCTGTGCTTTTACATAGCTGGGAAAACTGGAGAGGTCATCGCTGGCGGGGCTCTTGGCATCAAAGATTATATATTCGTCATTGATTTTTAATGTATTGTCGGGCTTTCCCTTGAAGGGCACTTTGTCGATGTAATCAACGCCTGTTCTGTTGCAAATTGTTTTGATCCTGTTCCGCACTTTTTCTTCGTGGTTGAACCAGGTTTCCTTTAGGTTTTTTATCCGGGCTATCTCTTTTGCATGCAGGCTGTTTTTTTCATCCTCTCGTTCTTTTAGAATGCTGTTTTGAATTTGCCTCAAGGAAGAAACGGAGTTGGAATGTTCTTGCTTTCTAAACTCTTCATCTTTCTTGAGGCGGCCATTCTCATCTTTCAATTCGCGCGATTCCTTTTCCAGTCCTTCCATTTTTTGGCGCGCCACGGCCAGCTCCGATGATAGTTCTGTGCCCCGTTTTAGAAATTGTGCATTCCGCTCCAGCAACGAGGCGTTTTCTTTTTGCAGTGTTTCAACCCGTTCGGTTTGGGTGCTTTGAGAGTTTTTTAGGACTTCCGTTTCGGTTGCCAGCCGTGAAGCGGTTTCCTGCAAATTTTTTGCGTTCGCCTTTTCAATGGAATTTTGGCTTTCAAGTTTTGCGTTTTCGGCTTTTAAAGATCCTGTTAAAGAGATTATCCGTTGCAACTCGCCATTGGCCTCAACCAAAAGGGAACTGATCTTTCGCCAATGGAAAAGCCTTCCCCAAAAGCCAAGGGTCTTAAGATTTTCAAAAAGCCTTTTGGTAGAATCAAACAAAAAATCCATGCCTCCGAAATAAATTGTCTGCAAAGTTAGCCCATTTCGTTTCGGACACAATACAAAAAATTAGGATGGAAGGTAGAAGTCAGAAGTCAGAATTTAGAAGTCAGAATTTAGAATTTAGGAATCAATATCAACTCACAAACCAATAGGGAAGCTGGTGAGTGCACTTTCTTTTATCCTTCAATCAAAAACTATTTAGTGAAATTTTCAAAATAACTTGTGCAATTTATGTACGATGTACTTCGGCCAGGGATAGTAGTGGAAAGCCCGAAGCGCGGGGGATTTCATGCGTGACGGACTTGGAACGGATAGCCCAGCCCCGTTTCGGGGGGCCGCCCAAGATTTTTTTTTTCAAGCCCGAAAGTGTACAAGTTATTTTGAGGTTTTACTTATGGTAGGATTTTATTTTTCCGAATAAAAAATTTACATTGAATAGGATACACATTTCAACCAAACCAAATTCCTATGAAATTGCAACGCTTTTTATCTTTTGTGGCTGCCTCAGGCTTGATGGTGGCAGTGTCATGCGTGGATGAAAACATCTCCACCCAAGAGCCGACCAAAATCCTCACCGAAAACAATTTCGTGCCAGGTCAGGTACTCATAAAATTAAAATCAGCAGGATCAACAGGTGCCAGAACCGCAGGAGTTCTGTCTTTAATTGGCGGTGAAGTCACAGAAGTAATAACTACCGAGGCCATGAGATCGGCCAATGCCAGAAAAGGCGTTGAAGACACAGGACTTTTGTTGGTCAATACAAAAATGGGAACAAAAGAAGCCATCGCACGCCTTAAAGATTTGCCTGAAGTAGAATATGCAGAACCCAATTTTATCTATCACCATTTTGCAACTTCCAACGACATCTATTTCACCAATGGGTCCCTTTGGGGAATGTATGGTGATGCCACCACACCGGCCAATCAATATGGCAGCCAGGCAGGCGAGGCATGGGCAGCAGGCAACACCGGATCAAGCAATGTATGGGTAGGGATTATTGATGAGGGATATATGCACACACATGAAGACTTATCGGCAAATGCCGGTACCAACCCCGGAGAGACAGCAGGCAACGGAGTTGATGACGATGCCAATGGATATATTGATGATGTAAACGGTTGGGATTTTGCAGGAAACGACAACACCGTATTTGATGGGACAACGGATGATCACGGATCGCATGTTGCCGGAACGATTGGTGGTGCCGGAGGCAATGCCAAAGGTGTGGCCGGAGTAGTTTGGAATGTAAAATTGATGAGTGCGAAATTTTTGGGCAGAAATGGTGGCACTACGGCAAACGCTATCAAAGCCGTGGATTATTTTACTAACCTCAAGCAGCGTCATGGAATTAATTTAGTGGCCACCAATAATTCCTGGGGTGGCGGTGGTTTTTCGCAGGGGTTATTTGATGCTATTGAAAGAGCCAATCAGGCGGGCATCCTTTTCATTGCGGCTGCCGGAAATAGCACCAATAACAATGATGTTACAGCATCGTATCCAGGTTCATACAGCAACACCAATATTATTGCAGTTGCCTCCATCACCAATACAGGGGCTATCAGCAGCTTCTCCAATTATGGTGCTACCTCCGTTGACATTGGGGCTCCTGGCTCAGGCATCTATTCCACGGTACCGGCATCATCAAAAGGAAAAGTAATTTCATCGTACGCAAGCTACAACGGCACGTCCATGGCTACGCCACACGTAACGGGTGCTGCTGCTCTGTATGCAGCGTCTCATCCGGGTGCTACCGCTGCGCAAATAAGAACGGCCATATTGAGCAGTGCAGTAGCCACTACTTCATTAAGTGGTAGGTGTGCAACTGGTGGAAGGCTGAACGTGAGTGGATTTTAGTAGGTACTGAATTTCCTGCATTATTTTGGGAGCCTTACAAGTGGGGCTCCTTTTTTTTGTTGGCCAAACTGCACGCCACTGTAACAAGCAAGAACCAAAAGGTGAGATTGGACAATACTTCAAAAATCCCTGCCTGACCGCATAGGCAGGAACATTCATCATTTCGTCATTCTAAATTCAAATTCTTTTTTTTTGAATGTAGAATGATGAACACCGAATTTTGAATAATAAATTAGCCCACCAACAAAGAGCAGACGTGATCAATACGTAGGCATGCTTGTATCTATTTCTTTCGCCCACGCAAGTATGCCACCCTTTAGGTTGTAGAGATTTGTAAACCCATGATTTTTTTCCAGCCACTGCACCATGTTGCCACTGCGCGCACCACTTCGGCATTGGAGTATTACTTTTTTGGTTTTGGAAACATGGTCAACCTGCTTGGTCAAATCCCCTTGCGGGATCAGTTCTCCACCCAGGTTGCAGATATCGTATTCGTGCGGCTCGCGCACATCAATCAACTGAAAGTCGGCCTTGGTGTCCATCATTGTTTTCAATTCCTGTACTGATATTTCTTTCATGGCATTTATGGGTTATTCCTTTTTGTTGAAAACTTCTACTTAACTGATGTTACGCAAACAATACATACATAAAAAAAAATGGAACGCTGATGACGCTGATTGAGCGGATTTTCGATGATACAATCATAATTATCTGTGTCATCAGCGTTCTATTTTCCTTTTTTTTCGTAACATCAGTACTTAAATATACAGAATTTTAATTTTTGATTCAGGGTTTGTGAAGAACTTTTACAAAGCGAATCTTTAAGAAAAAATCCCCAATCTTTGTGTCAATGAGGAAGAGGTCTTTGCGGCAATTCGTCATTTGATATTCTACCGAGGTAAGTTTCGCCTACCTTGTTTCACATTATTAGTAAATTGCAGTACATACATAACATTTATCAATGAGAACAAACTATTCATCAGGTGCCAAGTGGGAAGATATTGTAGGATATAGCCGTGCCGTGCGCATTGGCAACACCTTGGAAATTTCTGGAACAGTAGCCACCGATGGAACCCATGTGATGGCCAAAGGGGATTTTTACGGGCAGACAAGATTCATTATTGAGAAAATTGAAAAAGTACTGAGCGAAGCAGGGTTTGGGTTGAAGGATATAGTGCGCACGCGGATTTTTGTTACCGATATTTCTCACTGGGAAGCAGTGGGCAGGGCGCACGGGGAGTTTTTTAATGAGATAAAACCAGTAACCACCATGGTGCAGGTAAGTGCACTGATTGATCCCGATTATTTAGTTGAGATTGAAGTGACAGCGGTAAAAGCATAGCGACACAAATAGGTGAAGCAGCTAGCAAACTATTCCTTGATTTTCTTTTCTTGCGTATCAATAGCAGTGGTTTCTTCGCCACAGATTCACTGATTAAAAATTCGTGAAAATTTTCATAACCCTCAATCTGTGAATCAATGGCTTAACATTTAATCAAAATCGCTTCAACGCCAGCCCTGAAATTGTTTCTCCAATAGCCAATGAAGAAGTAGCCGCAGGCGAGGGGGCATTGCACACATTGATAACATTTTCTTTTTCAAGGATCATGAAGTCATCCACCAAACCCCCTTCGCGGTCGCAGGCCTGGGCTCGCACTCCGGCACCACCTTCTACCAAATCTGATTCTTGAATTTCGGGAATTAATTTCTGTAAGGCTTTGGTGAAAGCAGCTTTTGAAAACGAACGGTACATTTCGCCAAAGCCCGTGCGCCAATATTTAGCGGCCACTTTTTGAAAGCCCGGCCACGCAAGTGTTTCACCCAGCTCGGCCAGATTGATATCCGATTTTTTATAACCTTCCCTTTTAAATGCGAGCACCGCATTGGGCCCGGCCTCAACACCGCCTTTGGCCATGCGCGTGAAGTGAACGCCAAGAAAAGGAAAATTTGGATCGGGCACCGGGTAAATCAAATTTCTTACCAGGTATTCTTTTTCTTTTCGCAGCTTAAAATATTCTCCCCGAAAGGGAATTATTTTTACATTCAAGTCTTGCACCGTCATGCGCGCCACCTTGTCGGAGTATAAGCCTGCACAGTTCACAACAAGTTTTGTTGAATAGCTTTGCTTCGGGGTAACAACCACTACCTGGCTGGCATCCATCTTAATGTCTATCACCCGCTCGCCTAAATTTATTTCTGCACCCTTCAGCCGTAGCAGTTCACCATATTTCTCTGCCACTATTTTGTAATCAACAATGCCTGTTTGCGGCACAAATATTCCTTGCAGCCCATTCACGTGGGGTTCGTATTCTTGCAGTTCTGCTTTTGTCAGCTTCTTTAAATTCTGTAGTCCGTTTTGCTGGCCGCGCAGATAAAGATTTTCCAACAGAGGCAATTCTTTTTCTTCGGTGGCCACCACAATCTTGCCGCACAGTTCGAAAGGAACATTATTCTCTTTGCAAAAATCAATAAGCAGGTGATAGCCGTGGATACAGTTTTTGGCTTTTAAGCTGCCGGGTTTGTAATACAGCCCCGAGTGGATAACACCGCTATTGTTTCCGGTTTGGTGTTTGGCCAACGCATTTTCTTTTTCAAGCAAAAGAATTTTTAGAAATGGGTTGGAGGTTTTTATTTTCAGTGCGGTGGCAAGCCCTACTATGCCGCCACCAATTACAATAATATCGTGGTTCACACTCAATGATTTTAATGGAAAACTAATTTACTTCTTCACGCAAAAGCCGCAAAAGAATGGATCGTGCAAAGTTCGCAAAAAATCTTTGGGTACGAAGAAGTTCAATCTTTGATGGGCCTTATCCGCACGTTCAACGAATCTTCCACAATCACAAAATGATTGGCGGGTATCATCGTCCAATCTTTGTCGTCCGAGAGTTTTTCTGATACCACCAAAACAGCGTGATCATTATCTTGTGGTGCTTCCAAGCGCGTGACACCATCTTCTACCACATAGCGACTGCCCTCAGAATGATACAGCGTCAATGGCTCTTGCTTTGGGTCGCTCACATAGCGCGTAGCCACCATAAAGTCGCCATTGGTGAGCACCATGTTGAGATAGGCGGGCTCGCTGATTCCATATTTTGTCATCAGGTGTTTGAGGTTGCGAAAAGTATTTTCAAAAGCATCTATTACTGTTTCGGGTGTTACCTCTTTGTGTGTAGTTGTCAGATAACTAAGCAGGTAGGCAAAAATATGCTCCGAATCGGTCTGGCCTTTTATCCAATTATAAAATTCGTCTGTCAGTGGCTCGCGCAAGTGTCTTTTTATTTTTCCAAATTCCTCTACGCCACCATTGTGCGCCATCAGTATATTGTTGTATTGAAAGGGATGGCAGTTTGCTTCCGACACTTCGCCCACACTAGCCGCTCGCACGTGTGCAATCAGGCATTCGGTTTTTATTTTTGGTGCCAGGTTCCGCAGGTTCCGATTGCTCCAGGCGGGGTTTACCGAAACAAAAGTCACGGGTTCCTTCGCCACATCGGGCACATACCAACCGATTCCAAAACCATCACCGTTCAAAGGTTCTTCTATTTCCTTGGCATTAAAACTTTGGTTGATCAAAGAATTCTTGGGCTGATAAAGAAGGCTATCTAATATTACGGGGGTGCCCCGGTAGGCCATGAGTCTGCACATAGTTGGTAAAATTTTTCATAAGGTAGTAAAAAATAAAAGACCCCGATAGTGCCTATTATTTTGGGTGCATTTCAAAATGTCGCCACTTGAAAAACATGCGACCCTGCTGGGGTCGGGCTGTAAATTGAAATTTGTTCTACAAACATTTAATCCCTACGGGATTGCAATAGAATTTGTACTCCCAAGGAAATCGCTTATTTTGAAATGCACCGGAACCAACTGTATGCTCGAATCACTTCCCTGAAAAAATAATCCCAATAGAAAATTCCAACCCAGTGAAATCTACTTTGGCGTTTGGATATTCAATAGTTACTTTTTCTATGGAGGTAGTGCCTCCACTATAGCTGCCCGTGAGGGGAAACTTGGCTTTGCCCATCAGGTAGTTGGTTTCGATGGAGATCGCGAATTGGCGCGTTACATCAACGGTAAACTCAGCACCGAAGTGATAGCCAAAACCAGGATTGTTGTCAAATTGTATGTCCGCGTTGGCCACCGTCCAGTTTTCGTATTGGCGAATGGCCTTGTCAAAATTGCCGTTGTTCAATTTGTTATCAAATCCATAAAAGAAAAACCCGCCTCCTTTAATATCGAACTCAACATTTTTCCCTTGCAATTGAATGACGAGTTCGGCCGGTATGAACAACGTGAAATTAGGGCCCAGCAATGCTTCCTTAGTTTCAAATGGCAGATCAATGATGTTCAGGCCCGACATCCTGTAAAGCGATGCTCCCGTTTCGAACGCGAGAAACTTAGTTAGATTAAAACCAACCCCACGAATGGAAAACGGACTGATGGGCGTGGAGAAATATCCATTGCGTGGAATGAAATAAGAAAATGAAAGGCCCACTTCCTGTGCCTTTGCAGTGATCATAGTGGCAATCAGCAGCATGCCAAAAATAAATTTCTTCATGTTAACGCGAGTTATAATCGTAAAAAAGTTTTTGCATGTATGCCTTGCCAAAAGAAAGCTCTCGTTCATCACCTTCCTTTTTTAAATAATTTTTCATGTCGAAGTCATACACATTTTCATGGCCAGGAGCAACGTATCCAAAACCGTTATTGAAAACATAAACGGCAAATGATTTGGCATCGGCAGCCATCATATTTTTACTAAAGGCGAAGTCATTTGAATTCAAACCAAGTTGATTCAGCAAGGTGTTGGCAATGTCAGTCTGCACACCAAAGGTTTGCACGGTAGTGTCGTGCTTGGCAATGGCCCCGCCCAACCACAACATCGGTATTTTGAACCTTTCCTTTTCCTTTAGCTCTTCGGAGTTGGGAAACCGGTGACCGTGGTCAGCAGTGATAATGATCAATGTATTTGCCCACCAATCTTTTTTCTTTGCCGCGTTGATAAATTCACCGAGGCTTTTGTCGGTATAAAAGCAAGAATTCAAAAACAACGTGGCTTCATCGTTTCCTTTAAAGACTGGCTCCATCGGCACAACAAATGGCTCGTGACTGCTAAGCGAAAGCATGACTTTAAAAAAAGGGTTCTTCGCGGTGTCGCACTCGGCCAGCAGACGAGCAAACACATAATGATCGGCCACTCCCCACTTAGAATCGTCTATGTCGCTGTCAAAATCATCCACCTCGGTGATGTGGCCGAACGATGCGTTAGTTAAGTACGATTCCATGTTGGCAAACCCAACATCGCCACCATACACAAAAGAGGTGCGGTAGCCCAGTGCCATTATAGCCTTGGGCAAATAGGGAAGCCTCTGTGTCTTGTCCGGATATTTGATGATGGAGGTTTGTGGTTGTGCTGGGTAGCCGCTCAAAATTGATACGAGGCCTTTATCGGTTCGGTCTCCGCTAGCATAAAAATTTGAAAACAGGATCCCTTCTTTAGCTAAAGCATTTAGTGAAGGTGTGATATCGGGCAAGCCGCCTAAGGGGCCGATGATCTTTGCCGTGAAACTTTCGAGTATGATTAGAATCACGTTGGGCTTTTCCTTCGCAATAAGCGATTTGGTTTTGCCCTCTGTGCGCATGAGTGTTTCGAATTCTGTTTCATAACCTTCATGGAAATTTTCGGGGTATTTGTTATGGTCATCGCGCATTACGCTGCGCAAAAAATTCCACACCGGATTGATGCCCGCGTGGTTTGGAAACGCTTTTGATTTATGAAAATAGACCACACCCGTATTGAGCGGGGCCACACTAAAACTGCTGCGGATGGGAATGATCAGGGCCACGGTAATCAAAAACCATACGCCCCCCCATTTTTTTTCCAGCGCACTTAGTGACCGCAACATGGGAGCCAACTTTCTCCAATAGAAAAATAAGAACGAGGCAAACACAATCAGAAAAATAAAAATCAAAACTGCCAACACCGTTGGGTTTACACTGCTGGCCGCTTCGGTCTCCATATACATGAGTGGCGTAGAGTTTATCCTAAACCCCCAATGCTTATACAACTCCAGGTCGGCTGTGATTATCAATGAACTGATGAAAAGAAAAATGGTGGTAAAGATTCCTTGCACGATAAAAACCACTTGGTTGGAAATGAAAGATGACACTGTGAAAACCAAACCAGTGATCAACATCCAATAGCCCGTCATGGCCACATCCATGCGCAGGCCCAAAAGAAATGGGGTAAGGATTTCATGTATGGTAAGGCCGGATGTCTGCGTATGCAGGTAGGAAAAAAATAAAATCCTGGCCAGAATAAAAAAGGCGAGCCAGAACAAAGCGAGTGATCCAAAAAACCGAAAGCGATCTTTCATGTTGGCCGCGAAGATACAAAACCATTGGCACTGTAAGGTTGGTGATGGGAAGGAGCGCTGTTGGTAAAAGTTTAAAAAATCTATTTCAGTTTCTTTTTCTGTTTGCCTTCAGCGATTTGCTTGGCGTTTAAATGTTCATTGCTGCTGCCTTCCCGTTCTTCCCAATTGGAATAGCCAACTGCTTTTTAAACAAGGTACAACGCGGCTTTGTGTGAGCCGTTCTATTTGTGCTACCTCAATCACTTTTCTTTTTGCTTGGGGGTAAAAGTTTTTTTAAGGTTTTGTCAAAATCACTTTCCAATAATTTATCCTGTGCAATACGATATTTTTCAAATTCACTTTCAGCCAATGCCAAAGCAACTTCGTGCGAAACCTTTCCCTGATGTTTTTAAAACGGCTTCTTCATAGAACTGCAAAAACGCATCTAACTTTATTATCCAATCTTTCATATACATCACCACACCTTTCAATGCCTGATTCTCGGCAAAGTCCAGATACATGGTTACAATTCGGTTTAGTCCGTTCAATTCCCTTTCATTCAAATAATTTTTTGCAATGCCTACATCTATTTTTCTGATACTTCCTTTCGGTGCATTTTTCCAAGTGGTTAAACCGATGTTTTCTTTTGTGCTGTCAACTCTTGCTGCAATTAGTTCGGCTGCTGTTTGCCCTCTAATTGCCCAGTGCAATTTGTTTTGAACGGTTGCAAAAAAATCTTTTGTGCTTTGTGTTTCTACATTATAGTCGGCACTGCATTGGGTGTAGATGTCGGTAATTTTTTGATAGAACCTTCTTTCGCTGCTCCGAATATCTCTGATTCGTGCAAGCTGTTCTTCAAAATAATCTTTGCCAAAAATATTGTTAGGATTTTTCAGCCGTTCGTCATCCATTGTAAAGCCTTTGATGATGTATTCCTTCAAGCGTTCAGTTGCCCAAATCCGAAACGCTGTTGCCTGGCTGCTGTTTACACGATAGCCGACAGAAATAATTGCATCAAGATTGAAGTATTTAATTTTTGTTTCCTGCGTTTTTCCTTCCATTGCACCGTGTTGAGTGGTATGTTCCAAAATGGAACTAACCACTTCTTCCTTCAATTCTCCCGAATCAAAAATATTTTTCAGGTGTTTCGTAACAGCTGGTCTTTGAACACCAAACAGA
>JAYVAI010000136.1:0-4704 GCA_043751075.1 Cyclobacteriaceae bacterium
TACGAGTCACCAATGTCCCACGATGGGTAGCAAGGGAGAATAGCACTTGGGTTTAAACAATCTCCCCATTGATACTATCTCTTCAGCGAAATAAACCCATCCACCCCTTTCGCCCCACCACCAAAACTTACCTTATAAAAATAAATCCCCGAAGGCAGTTCCTTCCCATCGTTGCTCAGCCCACGGAAAACTTTTGTGGTGTTGTCATAGTTCTCCACATCAAACACCACATCAACACAAAAAGGAGTTTACTTTTCAAGCAAAGGCACTTCGGTGGTCAATGATGTTTTGGTTGGGAAAAAGAAGTTGGTAGCAGTGAAGTAAAATTGTCAACTCAGCCGTTGTTGGTGTTGCGCGGTAGTTGTCGTCAGGCACACCAACAAACGCGATACTCATGGAGTGCATGATGACACAAAGACCATCAACGGCTACCCGCTTGTTGGTGAGCCCGCCCACTCGCATTCACACAACACTCACAAAGGCTGAGTATTTTAAAATGTTTGAAAGGTTTTTCAAAGCAATCGACAACGATCCATACTGTCAACTGTCAATTATTTCCTCTCCTTCACTGCAATCCCCAACTCATCCAACTGCTCTTGCGAAATGGTTGAAGGGGTATCGATCATCAGGTCGCGGCCGGAATTATTTTTTGGGAAGGCAATGAAATCGCGGATGGAATCGGCACCACCAAAGAGCGAGCACAGACGGTCGAAGCCAAAGGCAATGCCACCGTGCGGAGGGGCACCATATTCAAAGGCCTCCATCAAAAAGCCAAATTGTTTCTTTGCCTCTTCATCGCTGAAGCCAAGTTTGGTGAACATCAGTTGTTGCGTGGGCCTGTCGTGTATGCGTATGGAACCACCGCCTACTTCGGTGCCGTTGATCACCATGTCATACGCATTGGCGCGCACCTTGCCGGGATCGCTGTCGAGCAGTGCCATGTCTTCTGGCTTAGGTGAAGTGAACGGATGGTGCATGGCGTGATACCTCTTGGTGTCTTCGTTCCACTCCAGCAACGGGAAGTCAATCACCCAGAGTGCAGAGAATTTATTTTTATCACGTAAGCCCAGCAAGTCGGCCATGCGCAAGCGCAGTTCGCCAAGAGCTTTTCTTGTTTTGTCAACGTCACCGGAAAGCACCAGCAATAAGTCGCCAGGCTGCGCATTGAATCGGTCTGCCCACTTCTTCAATTCCTCCGCAGGATAAAATTTATCTACGGATGATTTGAAAGTGCCATCACTTTTACATTGCACATATACCAAACCTTTCGCCCCGATCTGCGGCCTCTTCACGTACTCGGTGAGTTCGTCCAATTGTTTGCGCGTATATTCCGCACAACCTTTTGCACAAATACCAACCACTATTTCCGCAGTATCAAAAACCTGAAACCCTCTTCCTCTAACCAGGTCTTCACCCCTCTCCTCTGGAGAGGGGTCGGGGGTGAGGTACACAAACTTCATCTCAAACCTGGTGTCGGGTTTGTCCGATCCATAATATTTCATGGCATCGTTGTATGTAATATGTGGCACCGAAGGCATATCAATCCCTTTCACATTTTTGAAAAGGTGTCGCACCAATCCTTCAAAGGTGGAGAGGATATCTTCTTGTGTGATAAAGGCCATCTCACAGTCTATCTGTGTAAACTCCGGCTGGCGGTCGGCACGCAAGTCTTCATCGCGAAAGCATTTCACGATCTGATAGTAGCGGTCGAAGCCCGATACCATCAATAGTTGTTTGAAGGTTTGTGGTGATTGGGGCAGCGCATAAAATTCTCCTGGGTTCATGCGCGAGGGCACCACAAAATCGCGCGCACCTTCGGGTGTGGATTTGATGAGCACGGGCGTTTCCACTTCAATAAAATTTAAGCTATCCAAGTAGAGGCGCGTTTGCTGCGCCATTTTGTGACGTAGCATGAGGCTTTCGCGCACGGTGTTTCTTCGCAGATCGAGGTAGCGGTATTTCATCCGCAGGTCATCGCCACCATCGGTGTTGTCTTCAATGGTAAAGGGTGGTACTTTGCTCGGGTTGAGAACTTCAATCGCGCTTACGCGGATTTCAATGTCGCCTGTTTGTATTTTGTCGTTCTTCGAAAGCCGCTCCACCACGGTGCCAATTACTTTCAGCACATACTCGCGGCCTGATTGCCTGGCCGTTTGCAACAAAGAAGGATCCGTCTTGCCTTCTTCCAAAAATAGTTGAGTGATGCCGTAGCGGTCGCGCAGGTCCAACCACAGCAGGCTGCCTTTGTCGCGCTGGCGTTGCACCCAGCCGGTGAGAGTTACTTCTTTATTTACATCGCTTAGGCGCAGTTCACCGCACGTATGAGTCCGTAGCATATTAAAATCATTAAATTTGGGTGTGCAAATTACTAAAGGTTGTACAGTATATATGAACCTTCCACTCAATTTCGTTCTGACAGCATTATGAAAAAATTCCTGCTACCGTTTGCTATTGTTGGCCTTTGTGCTTTTTCACCTTCCAAATTGGTGAAGACCAAGATTGCGGACGGTATTTATATTTCCCTTCCGCCAGAGCTAAAGCCGATGAGCACGGAAGATATGTCGCAGCGCTATCCTTCGGTGCGCGCACCCCTTGCGGCTTATACGGATGCAAACCGCACGTTGGATTTCAGCATGAACATTTCGGCCACCCAATGGCCCGATGGAAACTTAGAGATAGCTTCTAAGTTTTTTAAATCGAGCATAACCAATTTGTTCGACCGGGTGGATTTTATCAATGAAGGCATACACACCGTGCACAAGAAGAAATATATTTTTTTTGAATTTGAATCCCGTGTAAACGGAAACAAGATGGCGCTGGGCGAGCAGCAGCCGGTGTTTCGCTATACCTACATCCAATACTTGGTGGAGCCGGGCCGCACGCTGGTGATTTCATTCAATTGCCCCAAGGCCGCCCGCGAAGATTGGCAGGAAAATGTGCGGGAGATGATGAAGAGCGTGAAGGTGAAATGATTAAAGTAGAAGGGCAGGTAGGCAGTCGCCAGTAAGCAGGATTGACAGTGTTCAATGTAAAGAAATGACCAATGAATAACTTATCTGTAATCATCAAAGGGATTTTTATTATCCTGATTTCATTTTCGGCCATGGTGTTTTATGAATCTTGCTGTGGAATACCCGATTTTCCATATTATGAAATTGAATCAATGGAGGTTTTAGTGGAGAATCCACAAGTAGCAATCAATGACACTTTGAAAATGTTTATGACAGAACAAAAGTACAAGTACCTCAACGAGGTGAGTTCACCGTTTTCTAAAGCGTATGCTTGGCAGTGTGAATCAAACGGACATAGCGGTTCTAAATACAAATACACTGAATTCAAAATCACCAGCGATAAGGCAGTAGATGACTTGCACCCGGCTGGAACTAATTTGAATGACTTGTTTTTACTGTTGCCTTATCAACAAAAAGCATTTCCTCTTTCCCAGATTACAAATTTGGATTCAGTCGCTAAGTTGGTTTCAGGAGGAGGCACTGAATTTGGTATGTCGAAAAAGCCTACGGCCAACAGCGAATTGGAATTCTTGATTTATTTTAAGAATTCAAATGATCATGAGATTACAGTGAAAACTCCTTTGATACGGTGGAATTAATTTTTTTAAAGGCCCCATGACAATTGTAGTGGATAAGGTTTTAATTATCAATGTTCAGAACTCCTTGCCCCTTCTTGCCAAGTACTAAAAATTCGCAGAATGAAAAGCGGGTATATTTGTCTCACGCAAAGGCGCAAGGCTATTGTTTGCAGTCTTCTTTTGCGGATTATCCAAACATCCATGCATTTCAAACTGCGAGGGATAAGGAGTCCTGATGTTACGACACAGGACTCTAACCTTAGTAGGAAAATCGTTTTATGAAACCATGCCCCAACCTTATTACCTTATTTTGGCTCTCTACGGTAATAAGGTTGGCGTTCGCAGTACAAATATTTCTACTAAGGTTAAGAGCGTGCTCAAAAAGACTACCGGGTAGCTTTTACCAATTATCCACTCTATTCTTCATAGAGCCTTTTTAATTAATTAGCATTCGAGACGTGGAGACGATACTTGAAAGTAGATTTAATATTTTTAGATTTTAGGATCCAAGGTTTGAAATTTCTCAAAGCATTTTAAATCACAAGGATTCAAAGGGTACCTCATAGTATTTCAACGCCCACTCCAACATAAACCGCACCCGGTTTGGTGTAATTCTGTAAACGATCAATTCAGGATTATCAATTGAGCCGAGGTAATGTTGTAACAACCGGTTTGATTTCCAAATATCTTCGAGTAGCATTCTATCTGCTACAACACTTGCTTCGCCCGTAATGCGCACTTGGTTGTGGTCTTCGTCCAAATAGCAAAGTTCAACTTTTGGATTTTTCTCGATCTCTGAAGTCTTACCATAACTTTTCAAATTGGCCACATAAACTGTAAACCCCTCTGTGCGCACAGGCGATACGGGACGCACGCGTGGTTGATCGCCATCCATAGTAGCGAGCAAAGGAAATTTTACTTTTTTTACCAATGCCATAGCCAACTGGGGAACTTCATCGGGATTGATTTGCTTAGGAGTCGGTTTACTCATAGTTATGAATATTTAATCCAATAAAGAGAAATGAAAAATCAAATCCAATATTTCATTTAACTTGATAGCTTTAAAAACTTTTATATGCCATAAACGATGCGCCTCGTTTTATTATTTCTTGCCC
>JAYVAI010000137.1:0-4701 GCA_043751075.1 Cyclobacteriaceae bacterium
AAAGGTGCCCATCGGCAAATCGCGGCCCGTGTTGGATTTTAAAAAAAACTCGCCACAATCTGGTTGGCCAATATCAAAATGTGTTTTTGCCACATTCAATCCTACCAAGGGCGAGAGCCCGCCAGCATACATAGAAAGTATTAAGAAAGAATTTTTGCTTTCTAATAATTGGCTTGCCAAAAAAATCAACTCGTTTAGTTTCTCCTGCAAGGTCCACTTCTCCCCTTCCGGCCCTCGCCCATAAGGTGGCGGGTCCATGATGATGCCATTATACTTGTTGCCACGCTTCACTTCACGCTTCACAAACTTAAGCGCATCTTCATATACCCAACGAATGTCGGCAAGCTGATTGAGTTGCATGTTTTGGTTTGCCCAATTGAGGCCGGGCCGTGATGCGTCAACGTGAGTTACCTCTGCTCCCGCTGTGCGCGCCACCACCGAGGCCGCACCCGTGTAGGCAAAGAGATTAAGCACACGAGGTTTGGTTGCGCCCCAGGAAGCAATCGTTTCAAAAATAAAATCCCAGTTGCATCCTTGCTCGGGAAAAATGCCCACGTGCCCAAAGCTTGTGAGCGCCAACCGCAGCGTTAGGTTATAGGATGGATGCTGATAGTTTATTTGCCAACTGTCATTTATTGTTTTCAGTTTTTTCCAGCCTCCTTTTATTTCGTCACCAAAGCGAAAGTTGTCCTTTTGCTCGCGGGTGAAATGGGCATGTGCCTGCTTCTGCCATTCGGCATCGGTAAGTACACGCTCCCAGATAGCCTGTGGCTCGGGGCGGATGAGAACAACTTTTCCAAATTTTTCTAATTTCTCGAAGCCACCGCTGTCGAGCAACTCATAGTCTTTCCAGGTTGGGGATAATAAGGTAAGGTTCAAGATTTGAAATTTTAAGTTTAAGATGTGAGATGTGAGATAAGAGACAGAAATCAGGCTCAAGATTAGGGTTCAAAGTTCAAGAATCAAAATTGAAGATCGAAATTGATCGGCTCTTTGTTTTTGGATATGGAATATTGAATTAATATCTGATGTTACGCACTTCGTGCTTTCTTTGTGCCTTAGTGTCCCTGCCTACCGGCCAGGCAGGTTCGTGGCAAAGTAAGGTGTACGAAAATTGAGCCACAAAGGCACCAAGCCACGAAGTTTCACACCTGTGTGCCGAAGCACTACGGTGCGCAGGCACAAAGAAAGAACATTGAAATTCGGTTTATGCGTAACATCAGTTAATATTGAATCATTATGCACTTCAAAATCACCAGCACTCAAAACCCAAAAATAAAAAGCCTGCTCGCCTTGGAGAAACCACGCGAGCGGAGGAAGCAATGCCTGTTTGTGGTAGAAGGTGCACAAGAGGTGCGTATGGCATTAGAGGCTGGCTATAAAATCGGGAACATTTTTTTCTGCGAGGAAATCCTTGACCTGAAAGAATCTGGCGATCTATTGCGCGAAGATAAATTGTTGGTGCCCGTGGCGCGCGAAGTGTTCGACAAGATTGCCATGCGCGAAAGCACGGGAGGCATATTGGCTGTGGCCGAAATGAAAACCCATCGATTGGAAGATATCGTGTTGAGCAAAAATCCATTGTTGCTTATTTTGGAAGCCGTAGAAAAACCGGGCAACCTGGGCGCCATCCTTCGCACGGCCGATGCTGCCGGAGTGGATGCTGTGATCATCTGCGACCCTCAAACTGATTTTTACAATCCCAACGTGATCCGCTCCAGCGTAGGGTGTGTGTTTACCAAACAAATTGCTTCGGCCACATCGGAAGAAACCATTGCGTGGCTTAGAAAAAACAACATCACTATTTTCTGCACGTATCTGAAAGCTTCGCGGCCATACCACCAAATTGATTTCACTCAACCTTCGGCCATTGTGATGGGCACCGAAGCCACGGGCCTGTCGGATGTCTGGATAAAAAATTCAAATGCAAACATAATCATCCCGATGTTGGGGAAAGTTGATTCCATGAATGTTTCCAATGCTGCGGCTGTCGTGGTGTTTGAAGCGGTGAGGCAGAGGGGATTTTAGATGTGAGATGTGAGATGTGAGATTTTGGATCTTGGATGTGAGATGTGAGATGTGAGATTTTAGTGCACCTCTAAAAATCAATCATGGAACGCAGATGACACAGATCATATTCGCAGATCAAATCCTCGGAAATCATAAAAATCAGCGTCATCAGCGTTCCATTGGTATTCATTCACGAGTTAATAGAGGTGCCCTTTAGATTTTTATTGATGGTTGCAAGAAAATAAAACCATCCACCAACAAAAACTACCAACTACCAGAATCCGCAATACTCCAACTCACTACTTCCAATGGGTGCACCAGGTGGAATGGGCAATAAATTTTCTGTTTTAAATTCATCGGGGTCTTCCTGCATGCTTGAAATTTGTTTGGCCAAATACGCATAGTGTGCCCTCCATGATTCATCTGCTGTTTGCCGCGTTTGCAACCACGTTTTTAATTGATCTAACTTCAATGAAACAATCGCTTTGGTTTGAACGGACGCATCTTTGTGCAAAGCAAGCCGCGAAAGGTTTGTGAACAAGGCATAGTTGGTTCCCATCTGCACAGCCCCTTCATATCCTGGCTTCGCAGCAGACTTGAAAGTGGCACTGATCAGCTTGTCAATCATACTTTCCAAACTGGGCAACCTGGCATCGCGCACATGATGTTCGAACACTCTGTTTGCACGGGCGGGGTGAAGTATCATGGCAAAAACAAAATCGGCAGCAGACTCGGCCACCGATAGAGGATCGAACGTAAGCTCTGTTTTTAGCTTCACCAATTCGCGATGGCGATCATAGCCTATGGGGCGCGGAGGAATGATCTTCAATAAATTTTCGGGTAGCATCAATGCCGATGGCTCCACTGTTTTCAACAATGCATCCATTGCCTTTAATTCTTGTTGCGGAGAGAGCAATTCAGTCACCGGCTGCCCATCCCCGCGAAGGGCGTATCTATAATTCAATCCTCCAATCAATTTTACAGCGGCTTCGGCCTGATAGCGATGAAAAAAATAAATGGGCACCAATGCTTCTTCCAGCATTGCATAAGGCACACCTTGTTTAATGGTGTTCTCACCAAAATTTTTCAAGGCTACTTTTCGTACTTCCATAACACGATTGAGTTCGTCCGAAGGTTCCTTCCCATTATCCCACAGATGGGCAAACGGATGTGCACCGCCCAATGGCCGCGCATCCTGATCGGATAAAAAAGTGAGCCCTGCCTTCAATGAATTTTGAATGATTTCACGTAATGGTTTTTCTTCATCTGTTCCAGCAGAGAAATGCTGATAGCCCCAGGTTATGGCAACTTTGTCGAACGGGCCAATCTTGGTATCGTACGCTTCACTCAAATCAATTTTACCATCCTTTAATTTCACGATGGGATGCGGATAGTCCATCACCGAAGCAAGATTTTCTGAACTGGATGAATAGGCATGCGACAATCCAAGCGTGTGGCCCACTTCATGCGCTGCCAACTGACGAAGCCGTGCCAAAGCCATTTGCTCCATTTCTGCAGAAGCAGGTTTGCCTTCTTCATAAGGTGAGAGCAATCCTTCGGCAATCAAAAAATCCTGGCGCACGCGCAACGATCCCAGCGTAACATGTCCTTTGATAATTTCTCCTGTGCGCGGATCTACCACCGATGATCCATACGACCATCCTCGTGTAGAGCGGTGTACCCAGTTGATCATGTTGTAGCGCACGTCCATCGGATCGGCATCATCGGGCAACACCCCCACACGAAAAGCATCTTTATAACCGGCAGCTTCAAATGCCTGGTTCCACCAACGCGCGCCATCCATCAATGCTGAGCGGATAGGCTCCGGTGCACCTGCATCCATATAATAAACAATTGGCTTGACGGGCTCACTCACCGGAGCATTCGGGTCTTTTTTCTGAAGCCTGTGCCGCGTGATCCATCGTTTCTCAATGGGCTCGCTGATGGGTGTGGCATAATCATAGTAGGAAGTGCTGAAGTAGCCCGCACGAGGATCAAACTTGCGTGGCTTATAATCGGCATCTGGCAATTGCACAAAGGAGTGATGCTCACGCACCGTTACCACCGAAGGTGTGGGCGTTACACTGCGGATGTAGGCACCCGTTGGCTGACCTGAAAAAGTAAGGGTAACTTCGAACTCCGAGTTTTGTGGAAAATTTTTTGTGCGTGGAAGATAGAAAGCACACCTTGTTTTGTCCAATGTGTAATTTCCTTGCTGAGTGGAACGCAACCGTCCTGCCACATCGTGCGCATCCTGCAAAAGAAAATCGGTGGCTTCCACCAAAACTTTTCCGGCTTCTTCGGCCGAAACGGTAAACCCTGCCAGCACCGATTGTGCAAAAGCCTCTTGCACGGCCTTGCGCTCGGCTTCGTTGCTGGAAATTGCGCGATAAGAATAGTTGAGTTGCGTCAACAAGACTTTGGGGCCTCTCCGTTCAAACTTCACAACCCGCTCGCTGCCAAGCTGGTTGCGGTCCAGCCCTATGTCGTTGGAGCCAATGCCTGCCGTGAGCGATTCGATGTACAAGAATTCCGTATCGAATTTGTCTATCAACAAAAAAACTTTGTCCTGCTTCTCATCATAATAAAATTCAACATAGCCTGGATATTTTTTCATGCCGGCAACTTTGGCTTCAATAGGTGACTGATTTTGTATCGCCACGGGAGCCTGAACGGGCGTGGCATTCTTTC
>JAYVAI010000138.1:0-33631 GCA_043751075.1 Cyclobacteriaceae bacterium
TTGAATCTCAATTTTTTTTAATATGATCCCCAATAAGCAAACGATAACCGAAGCCCACGAGCGCATCAAGCCTTACATCAGTCACACCCCGGTGATGACGAGCCAGAGCATCAATGAACGGGCAGGCTGCAGCGTGTTTTTTAAATGTGAAAATTTTCAGAAGGTGGGTGCCTTCAAAGCGCGGGGTGCCATGAATGCGGCCTTGTCGCTCAGCACCGAGCAACGGGCAAAAGGAATTGCCACGCACTCATCGGGCAACCATGCCCAGGCCATAGCACGGGCTGCAAAAATACTTGGGATAAAGTCGTATATCGTGATGCCGCACACGGCACCTGAAATAAAGAAGTACGGTGTTCGTGGCTATGGTGGTGAGATTTTTGAATGTGAGCCCACCCTGCAAGCACGCGAAGAAACGCTGGCGGGGGTGATCACGAAAACTGGAGCAACCGAAATACACCCCTTTAACAATTACGAGGTGATTGCCGGACAAGCCACAGCAGCCAAAGAATTCTTTGAAGAGGTGGGGCATGTAGATGTAATGATGGCACCCGTGGGAGGCGGAGGGTTGTTGAGCGGCACGGCATTGGCCGCAAAATATTTTTCGCCAGGAACAGTGGTAATCGCTGGAGAGCCGCTGGGTTCCGATGATGCTTACCGATCGCTCAAGAGCGGCAAAATTGAGCAGGCTCAATCCAACACCATAGCGGATGGACTTCTCACCACACTGGGAGATAAGACTTTTCCCATCATACAAAAAGAGGTAAAGGAAATCATCACGGTTACCGATGATCAGATCATTGATGCCCTGCGCTTGGTATGGGAGCGCATGAAAATTATCATCGAACCTTCGTGTGCCGTACCGTTGGCCGCATTGCTAAAAGAGAAAGCGAAATTTTTGGGCAAGCGTGTGGGCATCATTCTTTCTGGGGGCAATGTTGATCTTGAGAAGGTGCTTAAAATGATGACCACAAAATCGGAATAAAATGAGATGCACCCTGATCACATTTTTTTTTCTTTCACTTTTATTGGCCTGCTCAAAAAAAAAAGAGGAGGAAACCCTGTTTGAGCCACGGCAGGCATTTGGTGCTGTTGATAAAAAACTTCGCGAGGCATCGGGCCTGGTGGCCAGCATGGCAAACCCCGACCACCTATGGACCCACAATGACGGAGGGAACAAAGCCGAGATTTTTTTGATCAATGAAAAAGCGGAAGTGGTGATGACGTGCAAATTAAAAAATATCATCAACCGCGATTGGGAAGACATAACGATAGGGCGTGGGCCTGTGGAAGGGATCAACTATTTATACATTGCCGACATTGGCGACAATGATGGACGATATGCCTATAAAATGTTGTACCGGATTGAAGAGCCCGCCTTATCCGATGTGGAGATTGAAATCGAAAAAATAGATACCCTGTTGATTCAATTGACAGACAGGCCACGCGACACAGAAGCCATTATGGTTGACCCCATCACCAATAATTTTTATCTTATCACCAAGCGCGAGCACCAGGTAAGGCTTTACGAAATCAAATTTCCGTTTGCCGGAGATACGCTGAAGGCCGAGCCCGTGATCACCTTTCCCTTCAACCATATCGTGGCGGCAAATATTTCGAGTGACGGAAACGAAGTGCTCATAAAAAGCTACCAGCATATTTACTATTGGAAGCGAAACAGTGGCGAGCCATTTTTACAGTTAATGGAAAAAGAGCCTCTTCAACTAAATTACAGGACTGAACCTCAAGGCGAATCGATTGCGTGGAGCCGGGATGGCTCGGGGTTTTATACCCTAAGTGAATCGGAGAAAGGCACGGGTGGCAATCTTTACTTTTATAACAGGAAGTAATTTTCAAACCTGTCGGTTGATCAGGTCTTGAGTAAATTCAATCAACCGTTTTTTGGCTTGTGAGTTTTTTATTTTTTCGAGCTTCGCAAAACCCTTTTTAAAATAAAGTTTGATTTTTCTTTCTGTTAGCTGTGGTATCCCCAATTTATCATACAACCTAGTAACAGTTTTTACTTTTTGTTTACTATTGAATTTCTTGGTGCTCAGCCATTTTTCTAACTCAACCTTATCCTTTCCCGTTGCCTTTTCCTTTGCTTTGATGAGCAAAAATGTTTTTTTATTGGCAACAATATCGCCACCCACCTGCTTTCCAAATTTCTTTTTGTCGGCATACACGTCCAACAAATCATCTTTCAGTTGAAAGCCAATGCCAATATTGATTCCGAATTCTTTCAATGCTTTTCTTTCCCCTTCGGGGGCATTGGCCAGCAGCGCACCCAGCTCCAAACTAAACCCTAGCAGCACGGCAGTCTTTAGCCGTATCATTTCGATATACTGCCCCTCTGCTACTTTTGATTTCGCTTCAAACTCCATATCCCACTGTTGGCCTTCACACACTTCGGCTGCGCACGTGTTGAATAGTTTTAGTACTGCTTTCAGTTTTTTTTCTTCAAGCGAAAGGAACAGATCATAAACCCGCACGAGCATCACGTCACCAGAAAGTATGGCTGTGTTCACATTCCACTTTTCGTGCACGGTGGGTTTGCCCCTGCGCAGTGGAGCTTTGTCCATGATGTCGTCATGCAACAGCGTAAAGTTGTGGAAGGCTTCCACCGCAGTAGCATAGCTCACCATATTTTGCGCATCCCGTTTATATAACGAATAGGAGAGCAACGCCAGCACGGGGCGCAGGCGCTTTCCGCCCAGGCCCATGATGTAGCGTATGGGTTCGTAAAGTGATGTTGGTTCCGATCCGAATTTTTGTTTTTTTATTTCGGCTTCAATAAGCTTTAAGTATTTTTTAATCATAAACTGCAATCGGATTGTTGCAAAAATACTCTATTTGGGATCGTGGCGGGTGAAGGTTCTAAAAACTATTACTTCGACATTCTATTTTTTGTAGATTTACAGAAAGCCTTTGTATGAATACTTTACTGATCGACAAAAAAAAATGTTCTGATCAAACAATCAGAATACAACAAGTTAAAAAGATGGCCTATTCTTTAGTTGACGAATGGCACAAAGGCAAGTAAGTATCCTTGATAAGGCTGCACAAGAAGTTGCTTATGTAACCTACTATATTGAATCGAAGGGTTTACCTGAAACCGCAAAGAAATTCATAGATGATTCATTGCGATTTTTTGAGACCCTTGGCGATGACAGAATTAAATATAAACCATATGCCAATAGGTGTTTTGGAGAATCGAAGGTTACCGATGCGCCCGATTCAGAAAAAAATTCATTGTCGCCTTTGTAGATACTGAAACCGAAATTATTGTGTGCGACTTCGCTGCACAAAAATCAATTAAAGCTATTTGACAACCTGTCTTGGTGTTTTAATGCATTCCAGAGTGTGACAGTAGATTAATTAGTTTTCGTGTTTAATCCTACTTTGTCATGTTACTTCCAATTAATGAAAATGTCATCGCGGGCGAGGGGCTAAACCTTTATCATTATTGAAAATATTCAACTCGACCCGCGATCCCGATAAAAAAAGATTGGCGCAAATCTTAACGGGATTCCGGCCCGCCTAGCCGGTAGGCAGGGTCTCGTTTGCTTTGTGAACCAATTTAAAAAAATTCTCCCCTCGCCCGGAATGACACGTTTATGAAAATGTCATCGCTTCGGTAAGACGAGAAAGAGAGCGGTGACTTTCGTTCAGGACTTATCTCTTTTGATTATCCGTTTTGATCTTGTCATAAATTTGGAACTTGACAAAGCAGGATCAACTACTTGCCATTAACAGCTTTCAAATATTGACCTGAAATAGTACCTTCGATTTATGTTTGATAGAATCACCGTTAATCCAAACCAAATGAGTGGAGAACCCTGTATCCGGGGGCTCCGTATTCCAGTAGCCACAGTTGTGACCTTAATTGCGCAGGGAAATTCTGTGCCTGATATACTTTCTTTCTATCCTGATCTTGAGAAAGAAGATATTGAAGAAGCCTTGAACTTTGCGGCTGAAACTGTCCGCGAAAAAGAGCTACCGATATTAATGAAATAATGAAACTGTGATGAGGTTTTTGGTGGACAATGCCATTTCGCCTTTGGTTGCCATCGGTTTGAAAAACATAGGGCATAACTCGGTGCATGTTCGTGAGTATAATTTGCAAAAGGCAGAACGAAATCCACTTCGGCAGATTGAATTGCTAAGGCTGAATCTTACTTTGACTATTGTCGATCAATTGGAACGGGCTGTATCCTTATCATTGAAGAATCCAGAATAAGAGCGTTGCCTCTTTTAAGAAAATGATTCTTAGCTCCGCGTTCCCTGCCCTGGAGGATTTTCGTAACCCGTCTTTTGCTTGCTCGGTCTGTATCTTCAATGGAATGGAAATTATTCGTTCAATACCTTTTTACTTTTAAGTCTTTAAAATATCCATGCTTCCTCGGTCTTCCTCGCCTTTGTTGGTGTTCTTCACCAACAAAAGTGAGGAGAAGAAAGTGAATTGGTGAGATAGTTGAGAGTGCATGTTGGTGAAGAACACCAACATGAGCAAGAGAATCAAGAATCCAAAATCAAGAAATGACAACAAACTATTCAATCATCCTCCTCGCTGCCGGCTCTTCCTCACGGCTTGGCCAACCCAAACAATTGGTGGAGCATGAAGGTGTGCCCTTGTTGTTAAAGTCAACCCTCACAGCACTCGGTGCAAAGTATGCTCATGTTGCTGTGGTGCTTGGCGCAGATAAGCACGTCCATAAAAAAATAATTGCTCACCTTGCCGTGGAAATAATTACCAACCACGAATGGGAAAAAGGAATGGGCAGTTCTATAAAAGCCGGGCTGCGGCAGGTAATAAAATCCAGGCCCGAAACCGAAGCGGTGGTGGTGATGGTGTGCGACCAGCCCTTGCTCACATCCGCTCACCTCACTTCGCTGCTCCTGTTGCATAAAAAAACTTCAAGCCCGATAGTTGCATCGCGTTATGAAAAAGCGATTGGAGTACCCGCTTTGTTTGATCGCTCACTTTTTTCTAAGCTGCTCGAAATAAAAGATCAGCAGGGAGCAAAAGCAATTATTGAAAGCCATGCTGGAACTATTGAATTTATCGATTGGCCAGAAGGCCGGATTGATATTGATACTCCAGAGGATTTGGAGAAATTGAATGATCGGTGATCAGTTTTTTTATGTGCGGGGTGTGGCAACCTACTTTCATCGCTCATCGAAAAATTTGCACATTGACCATTTTGAATTGCTCACTGAAAATTATCCCGCTACCTTTGAGCCATGAAAGTGCTGGTGCTGATTGTTTTTATTTTCTGTTCTCATATTTTGCACACAACACCCTTTCAGGTTTTTTCTGAAAACGGAAAAATGGGGATCAGAAACGGGCAGGGGCAGGTTGTAGTTCCCCCCTCGTTTGATGCGCTCGGCTGGTCGGATGGAAGTTTTTCGGTGGCCGGAAATGTTACCGGTTACCGGATCAACAATCAATGGGGCATACTCTCACTCCAAAATAAATTTATCACGAAGGCCGACTACGAATCGCTCGTGTATGCCGGGGCCGATAATATTGTGGCCCGAAAAAAAATAAATCCTGCCTACAGCAAAACCGGGTTGATCAACCTAAAAGGCGAAATCAAAATCCCATTTCAATATCAGGGCATTGTGGTTCACGGTCTGCGGGCCATCGTATTCAATATTGTAGGTGCAAAATATGTGCACGGTCTTACCGATCTTGAAAACAATGTGTTGGTGCCCGTGCAATTCAAAAGTATTTATCCATTGGGCACACTGCGCTTTGCGGTGGAAAATGAAAACGGAAAAATTGCGTTGTATGGTGAAGATGGAAAGCCGATCACGGATTTTCAGATTGATAGTGTGTCGCAGTTTCGCGATAGCAAAGCGGTGGTATATGAAAATTTAAGACAGGGTCTTATTGACCGTGATGGTGTTGTTAAATTAAAGACTCAATACCGGTCAATCCAAATTACTGGCGACAACAAAGTGCGCGTACAGTTGCCCCACGAGTGGCTTTTTATCAATGAGAAAAATGAATCGGTCACAAGTTTCCATGCTGACGAACTCATCCCGGCACACGGAAATTTTTTCATCATCAAAATTTCAGGAAAATATGGATTGATAACACGCGATCTCAAGCCTGCGTACGCTGTGCGTTACGACATCCTCTCATCCATCAGCCCTGATTTGTTTCTGGCGCGGCTTGCAGGAAAAGCTGGTGTAATTGATTCACGCAATACTGAAGTTATTCCTTTTGTTTACGATTCTCTTTTGGCAAGCGGCAACAACTTTCGGGCTTTCAAAAAAACAGAGGGGTGGCAATTGGTTGACGGGAACAACAAACCCCTGACACAAAAAAACTACGATTGGATAGGACCGATAAAAAATAACCTTTACCCGGCCGAGGATAATCATTATCAGGGTGCGCTCAACGAAACCGGAGAGGAAATAATCCATTGTGTGTTTGATTCATTGGTAGAAATATCAGATGATCTGCTGGTAGTAAAATTCAAAAACCAATTTGGCATCATCAATACGCGCGAAGATTGGGTGGTGGCACCGCAAGCCCACCCTCTACACCTTATCAACAACCAACTTTACGCGCAACAACAACCGTTGAATCTTTTCCTAAAGAATTTCACAGGGGATATAATTTACTTTACGGATAACCGTGTGGCCTTTAAAAAAGATTTTTTTTTGGAATACCTCCCTGACGGAACCGAAAAAACAATTGACTATATCGGGAGGATTATCAACAGAACAGAGCCGCCTAAACTAAAGAACCTTGAGCAGATTTTTCAAGTAAGCGAGGGCCTCAGGGGCATTCAGCGCGATGGCAAGTTTGGTTTTGTGGACGAGCGCGGCCGCCTTCGCGTTGCCAACCGCTACGATGCCATTGGCGAATTTCATGAAGGCGTTGCTCCGGTTAAGCTCATTGGCAAATGGGGCTTTGTAAACTCTACTGATCAGGTGGTCATCAATCCCAACTATGAAAAGGTTGGTGCTTTCATTGACGGGATTGCCCTTGCAACAAGAAATGGAAAGGCGGGGGTGATTGATAAAAAGGGAAATACGGTTTTGGGTTTTCAATACGATTCAGTTCAATATTCAACTAAGAAAAAATTTCTCCTTTACAACAATGGATTGGTAGGGCTGGCCGATGTGAACGGCACCGTTTTGATTGATCCGCGATTTGATCATTTATCGCAACTCGATAATGGTCTCGTGTTGGTTGATGTTCAAGGAAAGTTTGGAGTGATCACAACACTCGGCCATAGCGTGATACCAATCGTATATGATGCCCTCACGTTTGATAAAATCCAAAATCAATTCTTGGCCTTGAGAAAATCGGAGTGGCGGGAAGTGGAGGTGAAATAAAAATTGTGTTTGGTTCACTCGCAGAATCATGGAACGCAGATGACACACCTGCCTGCCGGCAGGGATCAGGCAGATATTCGCAGATCAAATCCTCGGAAATCATAAAAATCAGCATCATCAGCGTTCCATTGGTATTCATTCGCGAGTTAATTGAGGCACCCTTTAGTCTATCTATGTATGTACATTACCCAACCGGAACTTCCTTGGTAAGGCGGCACACATTTTTGTTGTCCCTTCGCAAATATTCCACGTTGTCCATAATGGCTTTTACCAAGCGGATGCCCAAGCCTCCTTTTCTTTTTTGGTGAATGAGGTTGCCGAGTTCGGGTTCATGAAACTCGTTGATGTCGAACACGGTGCCATCGTCAATAATTTCAAAAATAAATTTTCCCTTGGCGGGCGTGTCGATGTGCAACTCAAGCAAGTGATCGGGGTTGCAATGATGGGCGTGGATCATCAGGTTAGAACACATCTCGTCCAAGGCCAGCACAATGGCGCTCAATTCTACATCGGGCACACCTTCGCCTTTAAGCGACTGGCGCACAAACTCCCGAATGCCCTTGAGGTTATTTAAACTACACCCTATGTTATGCTGATAGTTCATGGGCAAGCAATTTTGCTTCTTCCTTGTTTTGTCTGATGTTGAGTAGATCGGCCAACCCCAATATGCTAAAGGTGTTGGCCACTTTTTCTTTCATCCCAAATAACACCATGGGAATGTTTTTATCTTTTAGCTCTTCAATGTAAGACATGAAAACACCCAGCCCGGCCGAGGAGATATATTCCAGTGCAGTGCAATCCACCAAAATTTTTCTGAACCCTTCTCCCACACTTTTGGCAATTGTCAGGTCAAGCTCAATGGAAGAACTTGCGTCTATCTCCCCAATTACCACCAATATATCTGCGCCCTCTTCCTGAATTCTTTTTATATGAATCATGGGTTTGTTTGTTTAAACGGTTTAAGTTTTTTTTGGTTTAGGCACTTTATCTGAACTTTATTGTCATAGACGTATAGTCGTCATTAATATCTTTGGAACCGGAGAACTCATACAGCCTGTCAATAATATTTTTTTCAATTTCACCAGCGTTTTTATCCGTTACCTCATGCAGTGCCTTCGCCAGCCTATCGTATCCAAATTCATCGCCTTTATGGTCTTTTGCCTCGGTGATCCCATCGGTATATAAGAGCATGACATCGCCTTTTGCGTATGGTATCTCGCGGGTTTCCACCAACCGGCAATAATCATTGGTGCGCACCATGCCCAGTGCTGTTCCTTTGTCTTTGAGATATTCCGTAACCTGGTCGGCAGCGCGGTGATACAAAACGGGGCAGTGGCCGGCCCGTGAGTAGCGTATCAATTTTAAATTTGTATTGATCACAAAATAAGATGCTGAAATAAACGACCCACGCTCAAGGCAATAGACCAAGGCACGGTTTGCACGCTCCATAAATTCCTTTGGATCGAGTTGCTGCTGGGCAAGGCTGTGAAAAATCCCTTTCATCTGCGACATGTGAAAGGCAGCCGTGGTGCCTTTGCCCGACACGTCTGCAATGATAAGCGCTACTTCATGATCGTTGATGCGCAGGGTGTCAAAGTAATCACCGCCCACTTCATCGGCCGATTCGGCAAAGGAAGAAATCTCAAAGTCAGGATCGCTTTCAAGTTTAGTAGGAAGTAAACTTTTCTGAACAGCTTTCGCAATCTTAAGTTCTTCCTTGTAGCGTTCGTTTTGAAAAGCCTCTTCCATCAAGCGGAAGTTTTCAATGGATATGCCTGCCTGATTGGCAAAAGCCGAAACGATGCGGGTCATTTCTTTGTTGAACCCATCGGGCAATTCTTTGAGCAATGCCAACGTGCCAATGGTTTGGTTTTTTACAATAATAGGGAATGCCAGCAGTGAACGGTAGCGTGAGCCTTTCAAGGAACCAAGGTGCTTGGAAAGATTTCGGGTGCGGTCGCTGTTTTGTTCCAATGCCCCTACTACATGATGGTTTTTTAAGTGATCGCGAATGACTTGCGATTCGCGCTCCGTGATTTTGAAGGTAAATAATTTTTGCCCGTCACTGGCACTTTGTATTTCGAACCACGCGGCATCGGCAAACACCGAACTCACCGAACTCTCCAGCAGAATGTTGTAAACACTCTCTTCATTTTGTTCCGTTTGAATAGACTGGCTTATGCGCTGGAAGTTGATAACCTCTTCCAGCTTTTGCTCAAACACCGATGAGGTTGGAAGGTTGAACAAGATGACCAGAAACGAAAATGTGCTATACACCAACACAAAACTCATCAAGGCCAAATTGAACACATGGCTATTGAAATCAAGAAACATGGGGGATTGTGTACTGATCACCTCCGAAAGATTGAGCACGGTGTAAATAAAATAGCCCAAATAGAAAAACGAAAGCAGCAGCAGCAACAGGCAGGTCCACTTTTGTTTAAAATTCAGATAAGCCACCCAGCGCATATTGGCCGACAGCACCAGTGCCAATAAACCAATGGCCACCACCATAATTGTGGACATTGTTTCGGACAAGCTGATTTGCACACTGTCGTATATCAGGATAAAGAAAAGTCCAAACTCAAAAACGGACCAGGTGCGCAACAGCCATTTCGATTTTTGATAGAGTATCAACCGCTTCCAGGCCATGAAGGCGCACAACAAAAAACTAATGAACAACGCCAGGTTTATCTGGTAGATAAAATCGGTAAACAAAATATTGGAGACAAGTACGGTGGTGCCCAGCAGGCTTTCAATCAACCTCAACGCCAGCGACACTACGGTGGCGATCAACCCGGTGGCAAATACTTTCCACAGCAGGTCGGAAAAATTCAGCGTGTCGTCACGGTCAATTTTATATTTGTAATAGTAGAAAAGGGAAATGATGTAGAGGTCGAGCATCACCCGCGGCATCCAAAGCGGCACACCTGAGGGCAAGCCTTTTAAGTCGCTGAATAAAATGGTAAGGTCAGAAAATAGCAGTATCAGCCAGGCAAGGATGGCACCTAAGAAAGTAAATCGGATAATGGTTTTTGCTTTAAACACAGCACTAAAATCTTTGTACGCTAATTGGCATTTGTAATACTTTACTTGAATAGTTGGCGGTAACCAGTAGGCAGTAAGCAGTCAACAGTAGGCAGTACTGTCTACTGGATTCCTGCTTACTGGTTACTGCTTACTGCCTACTTGTTCACTCTCTACTTCCTACTATAATTTGGTGCCTCGCGCGTAATGGTTACATCATGAGGATGGCTTTCGCGCACACCAGCTGCGGTAATTTTTACAAACTTTGCCGTTTTCAATTTATCAAGATTTTTTGCCCCGCAATATCCCATACCTGCTTTAAGGCCACCCACTAATTGATACAGCACCTCTGCCACCGATCCTTTAAAAGGCACCCGGCCCGAAATTCCTTCGGGCACCAATTTCTTTATATCGTCTTCGGCATCTTGAAAATATCGGTCTTTACTTCCATCGTCCATGGCTTCGAGCGAGCCCATGCCGCGATAGGATTTGAATTTTCTTCCTTCATAAATGATCACTTCACCGGGCGCTTCTTCGGTGCCGGCCAGCAGCGAGCCAATCATCACACTGTCGGCACCGGCTGCCAATGCTTTTACAATGTCGCCCGAAAACCGAACGCCACCATCGGCTATTACTTTTACATTCGATCCTTTCAGTGCTTTCGCGGATTCATATACGGCCGAGAGTTGTGGAAGTCCAATGCCGGCCACGATGCGCGTGGTGCAAATGCTGCCCGGGCCAACGCCAACTTTTACAGTATCGGCACCGGCTTTGGCCAATGCTTTGGCAGCTTCGCCCGTGGCAATGTTGCCAACAATCAGTTCAAGGTCGGTGTAGTGTTTCCTTACACGTTTCGCTGCATTGATCACACCTTTCGAGTGTCCGTGGGCAGTATCAATGCTGATCACATCCACACCAGAAATTTTCAGGGCTTCAATCCGCTCCAAAATATCGGGAGTAACTCCTACGGCAGCACCTACACGCAAGCGGCCATACTCATCATGACAGGCGTAGGGCTTGTTCTTCTTTTTCAGGATGTCCTTATACGTTACTAGCCCGGTAAGTTTTCCTTTTTTATTTACGATGGGCAGTTTCTCGATTTTATATTTCTGCAAAAGCACTTCTGCTTTTTCAAGCGTAATATTTTCGGGGGCAGTGATCAGGTTTTCTTTTGTCATGATGCGCTCAATGGGCATGGCCATGTCTTTTTGAAAACGCAAGTCGCGGTTGGTGATTATGCCTACCAATTTGCCGTTTTCATCAATCACGGGTATGCCGCCTATTTTATTTTCGCGCATTATTTTTTCGGCATCGCGCACGGTGGAGTTTATCCGAAGGGTAATAGGGTCAAGTATCAGCCCGCTTTGTGAGCGCTTTACCCTGCGCACCTGCTCGGCCTGCTGCGCGATGGTCATGTTTTTATGGATAAAGCCCAGGCCGCCTTCCAATGCCATGCTTATGGCAAGTTCAGCTTCCGTTACGGTATCCATCGCTGCCGAAATCAAAGGGATGTTGAGTTTTATGTTCTTGGTAAGGAAACCAACAGTACTGGTTTCGCGTGGCAGCACCTCACTGTAGGCGGGCACCAGAAGCACGTCATCGTAGGTGAGGGCTTCAAATAAAAACTTAGAGGGGTCGTGGGCCATGGCAAATAAGATTACGGTTCATCATTTGCCGGGCAAAGCTAACCTTAATTGGTTTACCAACCAATGGATGGCTGTTATTAAGGAGGTGCATAACAGTTTTGTGTTTGGGACTAAAGTCCCTTGAAATTTTATTTTCAATTTACCACGGGCCTGCCTACCGGACAGGCAGGCTTAAGCCCCTTGTCTATGCACACATCTTTCAAATTATTTTTTATCGAATTTGGAATCAATACAAGGTTGGAAGTGGATACAAGAGCCATAGGCTCGGAGCATATTTTAACAACGGATTTTAATCCGTTGTTAGTAACCTCAACCAAGATAGGAGTGCCATAGGCACGGCACATATATGGGCCGAACCTACGGTTCTTCTCTTGTGATTATAGCGCTAAAAACAACGGACTGAAGTCCGTTGTTACAAAATTGACCGAGGCTACGCCTCTTTGTTATAAAAAGATGTGTGCATAGACAAGGGGCTTAAGCCCGTGGCAATTGAACACAGCAGGAAGTGGGCTTCCTGCCCGATCGCTTGGCAGGCGGGTAGCCCAAAGTATGGATTGCAAAACTGACGCACCCCTACAAGAATTGGCACGGGATTTTTGCAAATCCTTCCTTTTCCAATAAAGCCTTTTAAATTTGTTGCATGAAAAAATTAAATATCCTGATTTTGTTCTTGCTTGGCTTCGCACTTTCTTCATCGGGGCAAAGCCAAACGGGCAAAGCCTCCTTCTATGCCGACAAATATGAAGGCATCCCCACAGCCAACGGAGAAAAGTATAGAAAAAATAAACTTACCGCAGCGCACAAAACGTTGCCATTCGGCACGCAGGTGCGCGTGACCAACATTGCCAACGGCAACACGGTGGAAGTGGTGATCAACGACCGGGGACCGTATGTGGACGACCGCATCATTGACTTGTCGTGGGCGGCAGCCGAAGCACTTGCCTTTACCCATCAGGGGCTTGCCGATGTGAAATTGGAAATCGTGGATGCGGGGGACGGCAAATCAAAATCGCAGCCGGTAACAATTGACAATGTGGCTGTGAATGAGGATGAGTATTACGATTTTGAAATTTCAAACTTGGAGCCCAAAGGTTTTGGTATTCAAATAGGCACCTATCAGGAATTGGTAAACCTTATGCGGCTGTCAGAAAATTTGAAAAGTTCCTACAAAAAGAAAGTGACTGTTCAAGTTAAGATTTTGAATGGCGTGAAATTTTATAGCCTCATCATTGGGCCGTTCCCAAGCCGCCCCAAGGCCGAAAAATTTTATCCTGCGGTGAAGAAAAAATATCCGGGTTCCTTTGTGGTAGATTTTGGCAAGCTGTGAGTGAAGTTGATTGCACAATCAGAGTTATCCCGATAAATCCTTAATTTGCTTTTAAATAAGCAATGCCATGTTCGTAACTAAAAAAACCGCCCCTTCCATAAAGAAAGTTTGTGTGACAGGACCCGAGTGCACCGGCAAGTCAGACCTTTCAAAGTTTTTGGCCGATCATTACAAAACCAGTTTGGTGCAAGAGTATGCACGCGCCTATCTCAACAAACTCAATCACCCCTATCAAGAGTCTGATCTTTCAAAAATTGCGCACGGCCAATTGCGCATGGAAGACGAGTGGCTGAACGAATCCAACAAAATAATGATTTGCGACACCAACGCCATCACCGTAAAAATCTGGAGCGAGTCTAAGTTTGGCCATTGCGATGAAGATATTCTAAAACAAATTGAAACACGCAAATACGATCTCTATCTCCTATGCTATATTGATGTGCCGTGGGAAAATGACCCGCAACGCGAGCATCCGGACAAGCGCGAACATTTCTGGAATATTCATAAAACTGAAATTGCAAAGACAGGCGTTCCTTTTGTTGAAATCCGTGGCGACCGCGAAGCACGAAGACAAAAATCCATGGAAGCGATAAACCCATTGCTTGCCTGATCATCTTTTCAAAAGAATGACAGAAGTAAAGCCTAACCCTTACGCAGCACTTCACGTGCGCGATTTTCGGTTGTTCATTTTATCACGCCTCTTCATTACACTTGCCATCCAAATACAAAGCGTGGTGGTGGGCTGGCAGATTTATGAAATCACCAAAAACCCGCTCTCGCTTGGCTTGATTGGTTTGGCAGAAGCTGTGCCTGCCATCAGTGTTTCTTTATATGCCGGGCACTTGGCGGATGTAGTGCAACGAAAAAAAATCATTCTCTTCTGTGTGGTATTATTGGCCTTTTGCTCGGCAGCACTTCTTTATTTTACTACTGGTTTAGGTGCCCTAGTATTGAGCCACGGCACCTGGCCTATTTACCTCATCATTTTTTTCACCGGCCTGGCACGTGGGTTTCTTTCTCCGGCAAATTTTTCGTTCATGCCACAATTGGTTGAGCGGTCGCTTTATCAAAATGCCATCACCTGGAACAGCACCGTGTGGGAAAGTGCCGCGGTGGGTGGCCCTATGATTGGCGGTTTGGTTTATGGTTTTTTTGGCATCACTGCGGCTTACTCGGCCGGTTCGGTTTTAGTGATCGCAGCATTGGTTTGTTATTCCAGTATTCCCAACAGGCCCATACCGCCCGCCAGCGAGGAGCAAGGCATTTATGAAAAAATAAAGGCAGGGATAAATTTCGTGTTCAAAAACCAAATTATCCTTAGTGCCATTAGTTTGGATTTGTTTGCCGTGCTCTTTGGTGGAGCGGTGGCACTGCTTCCCATTTTTGCAGACACCATCCTGCATGTAGGTGCCGTAGGTCTTGGCTTTTTACGGTCGGCACCGGCAATCGGAGCGTTGACAATGGCAGTATATCTTACGCACAATCCTATTCGAAAACATATTGGAAAAATTTTGCTTTGGTGTGTGGCGGGTTTTGGATTTTGCATGATCGGGTTTGCACTCTCCACCAATTTTTTGGTGTCAATGTGTGTGTTGGTTTTCAGTGGCATGTTTGATTGTGTGAGCGTGATTGTTCGCGGCACGCTCATTCACACATTGACTCCCGAAAACATGAAAGGCCGCGTGTCGGCAGTCAACAGCATGTTCATCGGTTCATCCAATGAAATCGGTATGCTCGAATCGGGTGTGGCCGCCCGGCTAATGGGTGTGGTGCCATCGGTGATCTTTGGAGGCGTGATGACGTTGATGGTGGTGGCAACTACGGCATGGAAGGCTCCCGTGCTTAGAAGATTGCAACAGGTAAAATGATGCCTTCCTGTCCAGACACCGTCTGGACAATTGTTGTGATCTATGGAAAAGACAAACAAACCCTTTGGGCAACCAACACGCAAGAGCAGCGGTAAAAGATTATCACCTTCCATAAACATAATGCAGCTTATAAAGCATTGAGTTGACAAAGTGCAACCTGCCTGCCCGTTGGCAAGTTGACAAAGTTGGGTGCCGAGGAATTTTAGCACCGCCAATCAAAAATCGTTCATGGTATAGTGCGATAAAACATTAACTTCGATTATGAAAACACAAATACAATGACAACCCGCAGATCATTCTTTCAAAAAGCAGTAAGTGCCGCTGGTGCTTTGTCACTCACTCCACTTGCTGGCCAGGCTATTTCCGAAGACATTTCGGATGCGCTCTTTTCGCTGAACAAACTTTCACCTCTTGATGCAGCCAACGATGAAGAATTGTGGGCGCGCATGGCACAAGCCTACACCGTGTCACCGTCAATTCTTAATTTGAACAATGGCGGTGTAAGCCCACAACCAAAAGTAGTGCAAGATGCCGTGGACCGATATTATCATCTAAGCAACGAGGCTCCCTCTTATTATATGTGGCAGATTCTTGACAAAGGCCGCGAACCACTGCGAAGAAAACTCGCTGACCTGGCCGGGGCCAGCCACGAAGAATTGGCCATCAACCGAAACACCACCGAAGCACTCGGCACATTCACCTGGGGCATAGATATGAAGCGAGGCGATGAAATTGTGATGACAAAACAAGACTATCCCAACATGATACACGCCTGGAAGCAACGGGAACTGCGCGAGGGTGTAAAAATAAATTGGATCAATCTCAACCTTCCTGTTGAAAATGATGAGGTGGTAATCAAAGCCTATATAGATGCCACTACATCCAAAACAAAAATCTGGCACATCACCCACTTGATCACGTGGACAGGGCAGATACTTCCTGCCGCAAAACTTTGTGCTGAGGCGCGCAAACGTGGCATTCTTACCATTGTGGATGCGGCCCACTCATTTGCTCACTTGGATTTCAAAATTTCTGAAATGGATTGCGATTACTTTGGCACCAGTTTGCACAAATGGCTGTGCGCCCCGTTTGGCACGGGCATGATGTATGTGCGCAAGCCGCTCATCGAAAAAACATGGCCTATTTTTCCCAACGATAAACCTCAAAGCCCTGACATCAGAAAATTCGAATCACTCGGCACACGTTCCTTTGCACCAGAGCAGGCCATAGGCCAGGCCATTGATTTTCACAATGCCATTGGCGGCAAACGAAAACAAGAGCGTTTGCATTATTTGAAATCGTACTGGTGCAATGCCGTAACCAAAAACCCACGGGTAAAACTGCACATCTCCATGAAACCAGAATACTCCTGCGCGCTGGGCACCTTCAGCATTGATGGATTGGAGGTAGGCGACATCGCATCCAAACTATTTAGTGAACACGGCATCCATACCGTATCCATTAAGTGGGAAAATGTAAATGCGGTGAGGGTGACGCCTCACGTTTACACCACCACCAAAGACTTGGATAGATTTATTGATGCCGTGGGAAAGATAGCTGCGTCTTGATTTTTTGATTTCTCATCTCTACTTATATGTTCAATATACTGAAGGTTCTTATCTGTATTGGTTTTTCTATTCAGTCCTTTGCCCAGTCCATAGAAATAAAAACCCCCGGCCTTCAACAACCCGTAGAAGTCATCCGCGATGCGTATGGCATCAACCACATCTACGCACAAAACGAACATGATCTTTTTTTTGCACAGGGCTATTGTGCCGCCAAAGACAGGCTCTTTCAATTTGAACTTTGGCGCAGGCAGGCAACCGGCACCGTGTCAGAAATTTTAGGGCCGCGCGAAATCAAGCGAGATATTGGTGCGCGCCTGTTTAAATATCGCGGCAACATAGAGCAAGAGTTCAATCACTATCATCCCCGTGGCAATCAGATCATTCGCGCATTCACCGATGGTATCAATGCCTATGTAAAAGAAGTGTTGACCGATCCAAAAATACTTCCACTTGAGTTCACATTGCTCAACATCACACCCGGATTGTGGACACCGGAAATTGTAATATCGCGCCACCAAGGTTTGCTTGGAAACTTAGAGGATGAAGTTAGCAATGCAAGAGCAGTGGCTGCCTTGGGTGCAGAGAAAGTTAAAGGACTAAAAGCATTGGAACCCGGAGAGGTGCGCCTTGAAATAGATGCTGCCATCAATCAACAAGCCTTGTCAAAAGAGATCGCTGAACTTTATTCCGCCTTCCGAAAGCCATTGGAGTTTACGCCAAAAGATATTTCACTCTCGGCAAATATGGATTTGAAACAATACCAATACTTTGCCCAGCAAGATGCCGATGCTTACAGGCAGGTAATGGAAAGAGAAAAGGAAAACATTGGCAGCAACAATTGGATTGTGAGCGGTGCCCTTTCACAAAGTGGATTCCCTTTGTTGGCCAACGATCCGCACCGGGCTTTGTCGGTGCCGTCATTGCGCTACATGGTTCACTTAAATGCTCCGGGGTGGAATGTGGTGGGAGGAGGTGAGCCAACAATTCCAGGAGTCTCTATCGGTCATAATGATCATGGGGCGTGGGGCCTCACCATTTTTTCTATCGATGGCGAAGACATTTATGTGTATGAATTAAATCCGCAAAACAAAAATCAATACAAGTATCAAAGCAAGTGGGAAGATATGAAATTGATTAAAGACACGGTGAAAGTAAAAGGTGCACCCCATGTTTTTGTTGAGCATAAATATACACGGCATGGCCCTGTCACTTTCGTGGATGAAGGGGCGAACGTTGCTTATGCCGTGCGCGCAGCGTGGATGGAAGTTGGTGGAGCACCTTACATGGCCAGCTTGCGCATTGATCAGGCCACTACTTGGGAAGAGTTTCGCGAAGGTTGTTTGTACAGTCACATTCCCGGTGAGAACATGATATGGATTGATAAGAAGGGCGACATCGGCTGGCAAGCGGTGGGTGTGGCGCCCATCCGAAAAAATTGGGACGGCCTTGTGCCTGTGCCGGGCGATGGCCGTTATGAATGGAGCGGCTTTCTTCCCATAAAATCATTGCCCCATGTTTTCAATCCTGCAAAAGGATTTTGGGCTACGGCCAATGAAAATTTAGTGCCCGATAATTATCCGCATACCAATGCCGTGGGCAGGAGTTGGGCCGATTCGTGGAGAGCAGATCGGATCAACGAAGTGCTCGGAGCGGGAAAGAAACATTCATTGGAAGATATGATGCGCTTGCAGTTCGATTATCTCTCCATACCTGCGCGCACACTCGTGCCCCTGCTGAAAAAATTGAAATCATCCGACCCAAAAACCGAATCAGCAAGAAACCAGTTGCTCGCTTGGAATTTTATTCTTGATGCCAACTCTATTGAGGCCGCCATCTACGTGATGTGGGAGCGAAAAATTTCTGAAAACATTTTACCCCTCTTTGTTCCTGAAAAAGGAAAAGGGCTTATCAAATCCATCCCGCTCACCAAAACGATAGATTGGATTGTGGCTGCACCACCGCAGTTTGGAATTGATGCAATTGCTGGGCGCGATGCATTTTTGATTTCAAATCTTGAACAAGCCGTGGTTGAACTCACAAAAAAATTGGGCACTGACATGAAGAAGTGGCAATACGGTCAGGCAGCTTATCATCATGTGCTCATCAAACATCCGTTGAGCAATGCAGTGGATGAGGCTATCCGCAAAAAATTAGAAGTAGGTACGCTGCCACGGGGTGGTTATGGTTCAACACCGGGTGTTACCAGCAACACCGACAACCAGACACACGGTGCTACCTTTCGCATAGTGGCCGATGCATCGGATTGGGACAAGACCATATTTACAAATTCGCCTGGACAAAGCGGAAATGTATCGAGTCCATTTTACAAAAATTTATTTCCGTTGTGGGCTACCGACAAACACTTCCCGGTTTATTTCAGCAGGCCGCTGATTGAGCGAGAGGCAAAAGAACGCACTGTTCTAAAACCCTAATAGATTTTCCTAATTGATGTTAAGCAAAACGATGGAACCTGTCAGTTTGATCCCGATAACTATCGCGATAACTATCGGGACGAAAACTGATTACACTAAGCTAAATCGCCTTCGACCCCGATTAATCGGGGAGGCTGACACTTACTTTATAAGTTTGTGTAACATCAGTCACTAAGCTCCTCAGCAGATTATTTTATTCTCTTCTCTTGGTTTCAACCTGACAACAATCATGTCGTAGTTTGATGGATGTCATTTCGTTCGATTTTATTTATGAAGTGATTTGCTCCACCATTTTGGTGCAGAAGCGAGGGAGTGTTGAATTTCGGTCCAGTGCAAATTTCGCAACAATTTTCCTAAAGCATAAATAAAATTGAGACCATGAGCAAAACAATTTTAGTATTGGGAGCCGGCACTGGTGGTATTGTCACCGCCAGTGAGCTGCGCAAGAAAGCCGGAAAGCAAACGAGGATCATACTGTTTGAGAGAGAAGAGAACAATGTTTTTGCACCCTCCCTTCTTTGGCTGATGGTGGGCAAAAGAAAGCCAAATGACATTTTCAGGAAGACGCGCAACTTAGCGAGAGAAAATACGGAGGTGATTATTGGTGAGATTGAAAAAATTGACCCTGCACTAATCTCCGTAACGGTCAATGGCAAAACATACAAGGGCGATTATATGGTGGTGTCGCTCGGTGTTGAACAAGTTACCGAACACAACTTGAATAATTTTGGATATGATTTTTACACATTGGATGGAGCGGAAAGATTCAACAAACAACTGCAAAATTTTAAAGGAGGAAAAATTGCTGTGTTGATCCCTTCACTTCCATTCAAATGCCCAGCCGCACCTTATGAAGCCGCCATGTTGATAGAAAGCCATATCCGCCAAAATGGATTGCGGAACAAAACTGAAATCTCGCTCTACACGCCTGAAGTTGGTCCCATGCCCGTGGCCGGAAAAGAATTGTCGGGCGAAGTGAAACGGATGGTAGAATCGAAGGGGATAAAATATTATCCTGCGCACCAGATTACCTCAGCGTCAGAAAAAACACTGACTTTCAATAACGGCACAACAACTGGCTACGATTTATTAGCCTATACGCCCAGGCACCAATGCCCATCGGTGATCAAGGAAACGGCATTGGCCGGCAAATCGGGTTGGATAGAAGTGGACCGAAATACCATGGAAACAATTTTCCCCAATGTATATGCCATTGGTGACATAACTTTTATTCCGCTTGAACTCGGGAAACCATTGCCCAAAGCGGGTGTGTTTGCACATTATCAGGCCGAAGTAGTAGCACACAACATTGTCAAAAAAATTTCTGGCAAAATTCCCGACAAAAAATTTACCGGAAATGGGCAATGCTTTCTTGAATTGGGGGACGGAAAGGCTGGCTACGCAGGCGGAAATTTTTACGGCTCGCCATTGCCGATAGTGAAAATGAAAACCCCTGGCTTCATTTGGCATTGGACAAAAGTCTGGTTTGAAAAAAATTGGATCTTCAAGTATTTCTAAACACCAAACAAAATGAAAAACTGTCTGCTTATTTTAATTTTATTCACTATGGCCACCCCTTTATTCGCCCAAAGCGACACAACAAAAACTATTGCCTCCACCGATAGCATGATGTACACCTGCACGATGCACCCGGAAGTTGTATCGGGCCAACCCGGAAAATGCCCGAAGTGCGGAATGGATTTAGTTCAAAAAAAGCCTTCTTCACCAGAGCATAAGATGAATATGATGATGTGCCCCATGCACGGAATGGTTGATTCGAACCACCAGCATAGTGATGGAGAAAAGAAAAATAAACGAATGATGAGGGGCACGGGTATTGGGATGGGCGCGATGATGGTTGTGATGATGATAGTAATTTTAGGAAATCGGTGACACGAATATGCAAGTTAAATCTGCGGGCTACGGGCAAGACCTCACCGATCACAACTTGCAGCTATCGCTCGAAGCTGAAAAAAGTGATGACTCATATACTGCATTAGTGCCATGAACAAAATCTTAATCATCATCAATGACGCTCCCTACGGAAGTGAGAAAGCATACAACGCTTTGCGAATGGCAAACCAACTTGGCAAAGACCACCAGACGGTTGAAATACGGATTTATTTATTGGCCGATGGAGCAATTTGTGCCTTGGCAAACCAATCAACACCCAATGGATATTACAATATTGAAAGGATGCTAAAGTTGGCTTTGATCAAGGGCACCAAAGTAAGAATTTGCGGAAGTTGTGCTGAAGCAAGAGGATTAAAAAATTTACCACTCATTGAAGGCGCAGAAATCAGTACTTTAGCCGAACTAACCAACTGGTTGGTGGAGTGCGATAAAGTATTGACATTTTAATGTATGCCAAAAGAAACAGTTCCCTTTATCCTTGCCCATAAAAATTATCAAGCTCCCTCTGTTTTCTTACCCGAAAATTTATTGCGTGAAGCCAGGCGACAGAAGAATATTTCGGAATGTTCCGTTCCAAAAATTTGCATATTAGACCCCGATGGCGACTTGGCCGATTATCTATTGAAGAAAGGTGAAGCGACAATAAGTAAATGTTGGGCCTGTTATCATTCCAACTTATATTCATTTCAAGTTGATGGCATTCCAGTTGGAATAATCCCCTGTATAGTTGGTGCTTCGTACGCTGTATTAGTGGCCGAGCAACTTTTTGTTTCGGGATGTGAATATTTGATCAGTGTTACCTCTGCCGGAATAATTTCAACGCCACCATCCAACAAACGCTTTGCTTTGATCACTGAGGCGGTACGGGATGAAGGAACGAGCTATCATTATTTACCCAAAGAAATTTTGTCAACCATTCCGGAAAGTCTTTATCAAAATATGGGCAATCACAATGCCGATGCCAACTGCCTGTGGTTTGATGCCAAAAGCTGGACTACCGATGCACCATATCGCGAAACCGAAGCCGCTATTACAGCCATGCAAAAAGAAAATGTTATGTGCGTGGAAATGGAAGCTGCCGCACTGTATGCTTTTGCCCTATCTAAAAATAAAAACGTGATTTGCTTTGCCCACCTCACCAATTCGATGGCCCAACAGGAAGGCGACTTTGAAAAGGGGGAACATTTCGGGAGTGTTGACACCCTGACTCTGATTAAAGAAGTCATTAAATGGACTTACGCAAAGTGAGGCGTCTGACCGCTTAGGAGCGCTTGCTTTATTACAGCTATAATTGAATGACAGATTCTGAAAAAAATAACTAAGTTTACTTATCAATGAATACCAATTAATAAAATGATAACTATAACAATTGATATTTTAAATGAGAAGACTATTAAACTATTGCAAGATTTGGAAGAGCTAAATCTCATTAGAATGTTTACCAAAAATGGCCCTTTGGAAAATACCACCGACTCTAAAAGGAAAGCGTCAGATTATAAAGGAATAATATCCCCTGAAATAGCTGAAAAGATGCAGGGATATGTAAAGCAATCTAAAGAATAGGTTTCATCGCGTTACGCACATTCAACCGCCAAAAGTATTCTCTATTGTAAATCAATCTGTTACGATCTCTTTTCCAATGAGTGTGACAAAAGTCACCAACTACGGCCTCGCTAAAATCTATCTTTGACAATACCAAGAAATGAGCAAGCTGATAAAATTTCTTTTTGTCTGTGCCTTCTGCCTCGGCTTTGCTTATTTGTTGGTTTGGATATTCAAAACAATCGAAAACTAAAATTTAAACGCTTATGAAAAAGAACATGGGAAGTGCAGACCGGGTGATACGTGTATTGCTCGCAGTTGTTTTTGCTGTACTCTATTTTACCGGAACCGTGCCCGGTACCATCGGCATTGTGCTCGTTGTGTTGGGTGCAGTGTTTGTGCTTACCAGTGTGGTTAGCTTTTGCCCGCTTTATACAGTTGTTGGATTAAATACCTGCGCCACTAAAAAGGCGTGATCATGTTGAGTGCAGAATAGCGATTGGATTTTTCTCTGCGAACCTCTGCGCACTTTGCGGTTAAATGCAGAGAACGCGGAGTTGCGCAAAGTTTTGAGTGCAGAATAGCGATTTGGATTTTTCTCTGCGAACCTCTGCGCTCTTTGCGTTCAATTTTTTCAGTTTAACGCTGAGAAGCTCTTTAAAAAAGAGATTTAATAAAATCACCAAAACTTCCTGCCCCAGATACCCACACCATCCAACCATAAAATGAAAACCGAACCACGCGTGTGATGCAAATCAAAAGGAAATACTTAAAATTCATATTTACCGAACCGGCCAGCATGCACGTTGCCGAAAATGGCACGGGAGTAACAGCCCCTACAATTACCAGATAGCCTCCAAATTTTTTGAGCTTGCCCTCATATTGTTTTAAATACTTTTCGCGGATGCGGGTTTGATAAAAATTGGTATTGGAAAAATTCTTGCCTATGTAATAGCCCAAAATTCCTGCTGCGTAGGAAATGATGGTGAGTATGGAAAGGTTGATGATGTAGCCTGTCAAAGAAATATCATCGAGTATCCAAATCATCATGAACAGCTCGGGCGGCAGTATGCCAAAGATAATTTCTGAGAGGGTATAAACTCCATACAAAATTGCCGGGTTGTCGCGTATGTCATCAATATGGCTTTTGAAGTTGGCCTGTATATATTCCTCCATAAAAATGAAGGCGGTTATGATTACAGCAAACCAAAGCAGGCCTTTAAAAAGGTTGCGTAACAAAAAATTCGAGTGGGTTTCTTCCTGTTCCATAGAATTTTTTAATTTATAATCGGCATCCGTTTGAATGGCTTGTTCGGGTCAAAAAGTTTTCGGTAGGTGGCATGCCGCTTCACAATGGGCGCATTAATTTGTTCCACCACCCGCATCATTTTCGGATTGAAATCCCCGATCCAGTTCATCTCATACTCAGTAAAACCGAACCCTTTTTTCTGTGCGATTTTTCTAAAATTTTCAATGATGGCTCCATCCACTCCTTTGCCCTGATGGCCGGGCACCAATCCAAACAAAATACCAAATGCTTTTTTGTTCGTTCTCATGAGGGTGTGCCACAGGAATTTAAGTTTCCCCACAATATCCATTTTTCCATTCACATATTTAAATATCTGGTTCACTTCGGGTATCGAAAGAAAGAATGCGATGGGCTCGTTCTTATAGTATCCGAACCACAGCAACCTTTCATCCATGATGGGCTTCATTTGTTTCACCATGTGCTTAGCTTGTGCTTCAGTCAGTTCCGGAATTTCCCCACGCTTTGCCCATGCTTTATTATACACCGTGCGGATTTTTTCGGGCAACGTATGCCACTCCGATTTTTTTACATACGCAAAATGATAGTCGGGGTCTTTTTCAATCAGGGCCGCTTTCTCATACAAGCGTTCATCCAACGGGCCTTGAATTGGGCGGCCGTATGTGAGTTGATAAAAGTAAACCTGAAAGCCATAGGCTTCAAAAAAATCTTTGTAGTACGGAAAGTTATAGGTGCACCGATAGTTGGGCGGCCTTTCGTAACCTTCTACCAGCAATCCCCACCACAGTTCGCGTGTTCCAAAATTGATCGGCCCGTCCATGGCCTCCATTCCTTTCTGCTGGAGCCAGCTTTTGCATTGATCCAACAACAGGAAGGCAGCTTCTCTGTTTTCGGTGCACTCGAAAAAACCCATGCCGCCTGTTGGCTGCTCGTTTCCTTTGTTGGCAGTTTTCTGATTGATGAAGGCTGCTACCCTGCCTATCACCTCGCCTTTATCATTGCTCAATATCCACCGGATGCACTCACCATGATGGAAGGCCCTGTTCTTCTCTTTATCAAAAACACCTTCCACATCGGCATCCAATGGCCGTATCCAATTAGGTGTATTTTTATATAGCCGCATAGGAAGTTTATTAAACTCCTTCTTGTCTTGTTCACTTACTACTTCCCGTAGTTGCATAGCATTGCTGTAATTTTCCCTTGATTTTAATTTGTCAAATTATGCAATTGAATTCCTATTCCATAATTACGGTTTAAACTTATGTCGTCAAGGGCTGACTAAAAAGTCGCAATTGGATCGAAGTTGTCATACCGGGCTTTGACCCGGTATCCCGTTAGTCGCACGTAAAAACGAGATCGCGGCTCAAGGCCGCGATGACAGAAGCTACTTTTTAGTAAGCCCAGACGACTACCGCACAACTCCAGTTGCCATAACGCCAATCTATTTTTATAGAACCTTCCAATCCAGCCTCGCCACATTTTCAACGTGAATGGTTTGAGGGAACATGTCCACGGGCTGCACGGCTGTGAGGTCATATTTTTCAGCGAGTATTTTCAGGTCGCGGGCCTGGGTGGCGGCATTGCAACTTACATACACAATTCTTTTGGGGGCAGCCTTCAGCAGCATCTTGGTAACATCTTCGTGCATGCCTGCGCGGGGCGGGTCGGTGATGATCACATCGGGGCGGCCATGTTGCGAGAGGAAAGAATCGTTGAGCAAATCTTTCATGTCGCCTGCGTAGAATTCGGTGTTGTGTATGTTGTTGATTTTTGAATTGACCTTGGCATCGTCAATGGCTGCGGCCACATACTCAAGGCCTATCACTTTTTTTGCTTGGCCTGCCACAAAGTTGGCAATGGTGCCGGTGCCCGTGTAAAGATCATAGACCAATTCATCACCTTTAAGATCGGCCAGCTGCCACGCCACCTTATATAATTCATGCGCTTGCGCGGAATTGGTTTGAAAAAATGATTTGGGGCCAATACGAAATTGCAAAGTGGTTGATCCATCCGGTGACGGCATTTGTTCGGTGATGTAGGGATTGCCCTTCCAACACACCACATCCAGATCGGCAAAGGTGTCGTTGCGCTTTCCATTGATAATGTAATTGATGGAGGTGGTTTGCGGAAAATTATCGGCAATGGCTTGCAGTATTTTTTCTGTCCATTCTATTTTGTCTTGGGTTACTTGCAGGATCACCATCACTTCGCCTGTATTGGATGTGCGCAGGGTAAGCGTTCTTAGAAAACCAATTTGCTTTCGCAGATCGAAAAACGGAATTTCATTTTCAACGGCAATTTTTTTTGTTAGCAACCGCATGGCATTGGATGGATCGGGTTGCAAGTAACAGTCCTTCACATCAAACACGCGATCGTACATGCGCGGAATGTGATAGCCAAGGCCGACCTCACGCTTAGTAAGTTCATCTCCCGCCCCCTCAACCTTATCCGGCCTTTGGCCACCTTCTCCAAAAGGAGAAGGAAATTGGTCTAAAGTTTTTTTTATGGAGAGGGGAGGGTGAGGTTGGAATTCCTCTTTGGTGAGCCAACGATTGGCCGTGAAGGTGTAATCCAATTTGTTGCGATAGTAGTTTATTTTCTTTGATGCGATGATGGGCGTGATGGCGGGCAGTGTGAGGCCCCCGATGCGCTCGAGATTATCAATCACCTGCTGCTGCTTATACTTCAGTTGTGTTTCGTAGTTGATGTGTTGCCACGAGCAGCCGCCACACATTCCAAAGTGCTCGCAAAAAGGCTCGGCCCGGTGGTGCGATGGTTTTCGAATGGCGGTTACGCGGCCTTCTAAGTAATTGCTTTTTATTTTTGTCAGCTCAGCTTCCACCACATCTCCAGGTGCGCCACCTTGCAAAAAAATAACCAGGCCATTTACTTTCGCCACGCATTTGCCTTCGGCAGCCATGGTTTCAATTTCGATGTTATCCAATCGGTCTCCTTTTTTCATTCGGTGGTTGCACAGTTAAGGGTTGCGAAATTACTGAAATCCGGTTGTAGGTCAACGTAGGTCGGGATCCGGTGTACGACAGTTTTGTGTTTGGGACTAAAGTCCCTTGAAATTTTATCTATCAATTGCCACGGGCTTAAGCCCGTGGCAATTGATAACCTGCAGGAAGTGGGCTTCCTGCCCGATCGCTTGGCAGGCGGGTAGCCCAAGTATGGATTGAAACTGTCGTCCACCTCTAGATCGCACCACAAAGAATAAAGGTGGATTATGGCGGAACAGAAAGACCGATTTGTTATTTTTCATGCCCGATGAACAAATTATTCAATACCATTGCCCTTGCCGTTGCATTTTCGCCTTCCACCGAGGCCATGCTTGCCGAGGCCATGCGCCTTGTAAATTGGTTTCACTCCAATTTGGTGTTGGTGCACGTGGGGAAAATGGATGCAGAAAAAACCAATGCGATGCAAAAATTGGTGGAGGGCACACGGCTCGATCCTTCGCGCGTAAAAATATTTTGGGTGGAAGGAGACCCGGCAGATCAGATTTTAAAAGTGTGCAACAACGAGAAAGTTGACTTGCTGGTGGCGGGTGCGCTAAAAAAAGAGAACCTGCTAAACCTTTATCTCGGCACCGTGGCCCGCAAAATCATGCGCAAAGCCAAGTGCTCTATCTGGATGATCACCGATCCATTTTCCGGATTGAAACCACTGAAGAATATTGTCGTGGATGCCGAAGGTTCAAACATGCTTGGCATACTAAACCTGGCTTGCTCGCTGGCAGCCAAAGAGCAAGGCACCTGGGTGCATGTGGTGCGCGAACTAACCATGCTGGGGCTGGCCCTGTCGGCACGCGATCAGTGCACGGAGACAGAATATGACGAGCTTCAACGGAACATGGTGCGAGAAGAAACCGACCTGGTACAAAAAAACATAGACCTTATACCGCACAAAAACCTAAAGATAAATATCAAGTTGCTTTCCGGTAAGGCCGGCTTCGAATTGGTTCAGTTTGCCAAACGTAAATCGGCAGACTTGCTCATCATTGCTGCTCCACAAAGAAAGTTTTCGTTCTTCGATAGAATATTCACCCACGATCAGGAATATATATTCTCCGATCTGCCCTGCGATCTTTTGATTTTCAATAAACCGGTAACGCATGAATAAGTTAAGTCAGCAGGAGATCATGAGTTTGCTGGTGCAGCTTAGCGTGATGCTGATGATGGGCCGCCTCTTTGCCGAAGCCGCGCGCAAAATAAAACAGCCCGCAGTGATTGGCGAAATACTGGCTGGTATTATTCTGGGGCCTACCATTCTTGGAATGATCCAACCCGATTGGTTTCATGGGTTGTTCCCCATCGGTTCATCTTCGCTGGTGCTGGATGGATTTGTGCAGGTGGCGGTGGTGCTGCTCCTGTTCATCGCGGGCCTTGAAGTGGACCTTCACATTGTGCTGCAACAAGGCAGGCAGGCATTTTACACCAGCACATTTGGGTTGATCATTCCGTTTGCCCTCGGTTTTATTTTCCCTTACTTCTATCCCGGATTTTTTGGAAGTCAAGACAGCTCGCGCCATCTCGCCTTTTCACTTTTTATGGGCACCGCCATGGCCATCACCGCGTTGCCCGTAATAGCCAGGATATTGATGGACCTGAATATTTTTAAATCGCGCATGGGTATGTTGGTGATCTCATCGGCCATGATCAACGATTTGATCGGGTGGCTTATTTTTTCTGTGGTGCTGGGCATGATTGGAAAAGAACAAAACATGTCGTTGTTGAACACGGTATTGTTGACTGTCGGCTTCACCCTCACAATGCTTACCGTGGGCCGGGGGCTGATCAACCGGGGCCTGCCGTGGGTAAACCGAAAATTAGCTTGGCCGGGAGGCTTGCTCTCGTTGGCACTTGCGCTTTGTTTTTTGGCAGCTGCCTTCACCGAATACATTGGCATACACGGTGTGTTCGGAGCTTTTATTGTGGGCGTGGCGCTGGGCGATTCGGAACACATGAGCGAGCGCGCCAAAGAAATTGTGCATCAGTTTATCAACAACATTTTTGCCCCGCTCTTTTTTGTGGCCATCGGCTTGAAAGTAAATTTTATTTCCAACTTCGATTGGCAACTGACATTGGCGATTATTATGATCGCTTTCGCGGGAAAAATCATCGGTAGTGGATGGGGCACGCGCCTCGGTGGTTTTACCTGGCGCGAATCGCTGGCCGCAGCATGTGGCATGAACGCACGCGGGGCCATGGAAATTATTTTGGGATTGGTGGCTTTGGAAAATGGATTGATCAACGAGAAGGTTTTTGTTTCGCTTGTGATCATGGCGTTGGTCACCAGCATGAGCAGCGGGCCACTGATGAAGTGGTTGCTAAAAGGAAAAATTGCGCACTCGCCTCCAGACCTATAAGGTTTTTAAAACCTTATAGGCTAAATCAAGCCATTGCCTCTCTAAGAAAATCATTGAGTGGTTTTATGGCTTTGGCCACTGCGGCTGCCTGCCGAGCAAATTTTTTATCGAGCACTTCTTTGTCGGTGAAGTAATGCGACACCACATAACTTTTGTTCTTGAGCAAGTCTATGTGCGCATGGTCTTTCGGGTAGCCTTTCGGTGCCGTTTTCAGTTTGTCGAAATCATCTAAGGCAGGAAATAATTTTTTGAATTTCTTGTCTTGCAAAATTTTCAGCAACCCATTGGAGTTGTAATCAATTTCCTGTCGGATTTTGGAAAGCCTTTCGTTATCGGGCATGTACATGCCGCCTGCAATAAAACTTTTTCCGGGCTCGATGTGGATGTAGTAGCCGGGCTCTTGTTCCATTCTGCCATGAGCCGAAAAGCCGGCACCCAGATTTACCTTATAGGGCCGCTTGTCTTTGCTAAACCGCACATCGCGGTAAATGCGAAAGCCCATCTTGCGCGGGTTGAGCCCCGCCAGGCTATCATCAAACTTTAAAAGCTCCTGGTGCAATGCGTCCAGAAAATCTTCGAAGTGCAATTTTGAATCAATGTATTTCATTTTGTTCTTTTCAAACCACGCCCGGTTGTTGTTTTTGGCGATGGCTTTGAGGAAGGTGAGGATGAAGGTGAAGTTCATGGGTGTGATTTTTTATTTTGCTCAGGTTTATTGTGGCCTGCTACGGGATAAAGTATGAAGCCAGTTTAAAATTAATGAAACCCAACAATCGGTTCAAGAAACTGGCCCGTTTAATTTGCATTTTTAAAAACAGTCTTTAAAAAAAAGAATCAAAAATGAATCTTTATCTTTAGGAAACAAACTTTAGAAGTTATGGACATCAACGCAGAGCGATCGCTTATTATTAGACAACTTCAGGAAGTTAACGATATCTCACTTTTGAAGGCAGTAAAACACTTGATCTATTTTGGATTAAAGAATGATGGGCGGATCAGCATTGAGCAATACAATCAGGAATTGGAAGAAGCCGAAGCAGAAATAGACAGAGGCGGGTTTATTGCCCATGATGACCTGAAAGAACAGATGAAGACATGGTGAAGCGAGCCATGCCTGTTGTAATGGAACGATAGGGCATCTATCTATTTTAGAAAAGCATACGATCACATCAAAGAAGAATCCTACACGGGCGCAGAGAAAGTAAAAGAGGGTATCACCAAAATGGTGGATAGCCAGCCTGCCAATCCAAGGAAACACCCACCTGACAAGTTCAAGAAAAACAACCCTGGCAATTATCGTGCATGTAAAAAATATTCCTATCGGATCACTTACAAACACACCGGGCAAGAGTTCAGGATATTGCGGGTGCGACATGTGAAGCAAGAGCCCAAAGAATATTGAACAACGATTTTGTGATGACGATTAAGTGCGGTGCAAAAAAGCAAATGAAGACGGGAAGTAAAATCTGAAAAATCTTCATCAAAGCGTATAGGTAACGATAAGATGTGGGATGAACGGAAAAATTTCATTGCTTATGAAACTGTTTCCTAATCTCGCTTGCTTAACAGCGTGGCAAACTGCAAATCAAATCCAACTACAGTAAGTTGTCTCTGCCCATCGGTGACATTGTAATCAAGAATAGAATTTGGATCCATCAACATTGGCTTTTCCAATTTTCTGGCATTCGTCTGACAAAAAATAGTCATCGAAAGAATGTCATGATCTGATAGTTTGATTGCCATCACGGTTTGCAAACGGGGAAAAAAATTCCAGGAATGAAAACTATTGTTAAAAGGATAGCTGGCAATAGATTTACTTGCCCCAATGAACACAGTGGTTTTCTGTTCCGCGGTTAAAAGCTTCGCTACCGATATTCCCGTTCCAAAAAAGATTTTAAACTTTCCTTTATTCACAAATGAATAATTCAACGTGAGGGGCATCTCTGCCCAGGAATATGCCATCACATTCAGTTGATAACTATCTGGAGAAGTCGATGCGAACAATTGGAATTTCGTTGAGTTCCTTTCTTTGGTAAAGAGAACTGAATTAGTAAGAAATAATTTTTGCGAAATGGGATAAAGGATTGAAAGCCCCGCACCAAAACCAGCTTTGGGTGTGCTTGTTGGATAATTCCTGCTGCTTTGCCTCGATACATTGGGGCCTGATGTAATCCCCAAATAGAATTTCTTGTTTATAAAAAAATCCTTGTCGGCTTGTGCTGTCAGATTGAAAGACATTTGCAAAAGTGAAAGTGCAATAAAAATGTATTTCATATCCTTCCTGTTTTTAAAAAGCGAAGATACGCTACCCAAAATTTACAATAATTCCACAATACTCTCAAGCCCAACCCCTCTCGATGCTTTTACCAGAATGGTAGAATCCCTTATTGGTTTTGCTTTTAATTCTGCCATAAGCAAATCTTTGTTCTCAAAATATTTTGCCTCTGGAAAAAAAACCTTCGCAGACTTCATCAGCTTGCCGCACAAATAAACTCCATCAAATTTTTTCTCTTTCAGCAATTCGCCAATCCGCTTGTGCTCGCTCTCAGCTTCATCTTCCAACTCAAACATATCGCCCAGCACAACAACTTTTTTTATGGCACTCATAGACGCTAAGTTTAAAATAGCCGCTTCCATCGAGCTTGGGTTTGCATTATAAGCATCAAGGATAATGGTGTTGGTGCCTTTCATCACAATCTGTGAGCGCATGTTGCCCGGCACATAGTCGGCCACGGCCCGGTTGGCATGGTTTGCATCCACACCAAAGAATTTTCCGATACAAAGCGCAACAGCGATATTTTCAAAATTATAAGCACCCATCAATTGTGTTTCAACTTCCTCGCCACTCTCAACTTTATAACGGACGAACGGATCGGCATCCATCAACTGTGCATGAAAATAATCTCTGGCAGCCGGATAGAAATAAGGCTTCTTAAACCGCTTGGCCATGTTTGCCAAAATCGGGTTTTGCGAATTGATGAACACCGTGCCATCGTGCGTGATCAGGTGTTGATATAATTCCGATTTGCCACGGACAATATTTTCAAAACCGCCAAAGGTGCCGATGTGCGCCTTGCCTATGTTGGTGATAAAACCATGTGTGGGATTGGCGATAGAACTTAACAATGCAATCTCTCCCACATGATTGGCCCCCATCTCTACCACGGCCATTTCATGCGAGTGATCAATGGACAAAATTGTAAGTGGCACACCAATGTGGTTGTTCAAGTTCCCTTTGGTGGAATAGGTTATAAATTTTTTGCTGAGCACGGCATGCAACAATTCTTTGCTGGTGGTTTTGCCGTTGGATCCCGTAAGGCCCACCACCGGTATGGAAAGTTTTGTGCGGTGATATTTCGCCAACGCCTGCAACGCCTGCAGCGAATCCTCCACTAAAACACACCAATCATTTAAAACATATTTCGGATCGTCAACCACCACATAGCTCGCACCCTTTTCCAACGCCTGTGCAGCAAATTCGTTGGCATTGAATTTATCTCCGCGCAAAGCGAAAAAAATGCAACCGGGCGAAATCTGGCGCGTGTCGGTAGAAATCTTTCCTGATTCCTTATATTTTTCATATAGCTTTTCTATTTGCATAACTTTACTACTTCGCTTTATTTCGCAATCACAAACACCATGTCAAATTTTTTATGTTCCAACAGTAAATTCCTTTGGTTAAGCTAAGCTACGTAGCACAATGTATTTACCCAAAGGTAAAGTATCTTGCTTGGAAAAATAACATGAGAACGTGGAACAACGTTATATCAGAATTACTTTACACGTGTGAGCAGTGACTCAAGAACCATTAACTATACTTAATATGAAAAAGACAACATTAATAATTTTAGGAGTTGCCCTATCGTTTTGCTTTGGGTTCACTTTCAAAACTATCTTTACAAAACCATCCAACAAACAAATTATCATGGAAGACCCGGACAATATTAAAATCAAAAAAATAGAAAATATGAAATTAGGAGCATTTTCTGTAAGCCTTAGTGTTAAAAATATTAACGCTTCAAAGCAATTTTACGAAACCCTGGGCTTCACAGTCCTGGCCGGTGACCTTAAAAAGAATTATCTCATCATGAAAAACGAGAACTCTTTGATCGGCCTGTTTCAGGGAATGTTTGAGAACAACATTTTAACGTTCAATCCCGGGTGGGACGAAAACGGAAAGAACATTGAAAAGTTTGATGACGTTAGGGAAATTCAGCAACAGCTAAAAAGCAGCGGGCTGGAAACAGGCAAAGAGATTGACAAGAAAACTTCCGGACCAGCAAGCTTTATGGTGACTGATCCAGACGGAAATGTTA
>JAYVAI010000139.1:0-4690 GCA_043751075.1 Cyclobacteriaceae bacterium
TTAAGTCGTCAATGTCGTGGGTATAAAATCCACTGAGCAAAAGTTGGGCTCCAATTTCCAGATAAGAAGCATACGTTTTGATTTCCGCCAGTAAAATATTTTTGTTGATGTTGGCGAGTATGATGTCAAACTTTCCTTCGAGTTTCACTTCGCTGATCTTGCCAAGCTGCAGGTGGATGTTTTTGCATTGATTGTTCTCTGTGTTCTCTTCTCCGTTTTCCACGCTCCACGTGTCAATATCAAAAGCCTCAATTTCCTTTGCGCCCAGTTTGGAAGCCATGATCGATAATATGGCTGTGCCGCAGCCTGCGTCCATCACACGTTTGTTGGCGTGATCCATTTTCATTTGCCGGCTGACCATCAAGTGTGTGGTTTGATGATGGCCTGTGCCAAACGACATTTTGGGCGTGATGATTATTTCGTAAGGATATTTCTTTTCGATTTTATGAAAGGCCGCGCGTATCAAACATCTGTCATCCACAATAATGGGCTCCACATTTTTTTCCCACTCTTCGTTCCAGTTTCGTTTTTCTATGCGGTCTTGAAAAAACAAAAGCGGTTTTACCTGTTTATATTTCTCTTGAATGTGGGCTAGTTGCTGTTGGTCAAACTGATTGCCTTCCACATAAGCTTCAAAACCCTGCTCCGTTTCTATGAATGTATCAAACCCTGCTTCGGCCACTTCGGCCATCAGGATTTCAGAAAATTCAGGATCGCAGATTATTTGAAGACGGCTGGAGTGCATTAATTTTCAATTAACATTTCTATTTCCACAACTCGCGGCTTTAGATCACCTCTGCATGCATCATCTTCGCCTTCAGCATATTTTCAAATTCTTGCGGTGTTTTTAAAAGTAAATCCAGGGGCACATCAAATTTTTGAATGACTTTCTCCTCTATTCCAATCATCATCTCTGCCCTGTCGAAAATGGTTTTGTTGATAAAGCTATCGGAGATAACAATAAAATCTATGTCACTGTCTCTGTTTGCATTGCCGTTCAGATGAGAGCCAAACAACGCAATGTTGTTTACATGAATCTCTTTTTCCAACAGGCATTCTGATAAATACTTTTTAACTTCGTTTACATCTGTTTTAACCATTGCAATGTTTCTTTAGTTTGAGCAAGGATATTACTTGGTTTTTCAAAATTGAACTCTTTGGTCAAGGCTCTTAAAGTATCGGGGTATCGGGTTGGCACAGAGAGGGAGTTTAGGTAGGAAACAAATTTACCCGCCTTTTCATCCGGAAAAATTATTTCAAGTCTGTCCTTCAAGAATATCAGGCTGTGAGTCTTTAGAGGCACATTCTTAAACTTTTTTGTCCAAAGTGCCTTCAACATTTTCTCCAAACTCAGATGGCAGAAGAAGACCACATAAACAAAGCGCCCACTTTTCAATAGGCTCTCTGCCGTTTCCAAATCATAGTCGGCTTGCAGTTGCCACTCTTCAAATGCTTTGTTGGGTTGGTCCATCGCTAGTTTATGATTTAAAAGTAACGAAAAATTTGGCTAATAATTTTCACAAACCCTAAAAACCAAATTGACAATTAACAATCGGCAGTTGACAAAATCACTGAGCAAATTGTCAGATGCTTTTTGTCAATTGTCAACTTCATGATAACGATCTATCATTGCCCCATTCCCTTCACAATCTCCACAAACTCCCGGCTCTTCAGCGAAGCTCCGCCTACCAAACCACCATCCACATCCGCGCAAGCGAAAAGTTCTTTGGCGTTATCGGCCTTCACGCTGCCACCATAGAGAATGGAAATGCTTTGCGCAACCGCTCCATATTTAGAAGCAAGATGTTTTCTTATTACGGCATGCATGTCTTGTGCCTGTTGTGAGGTAGCAGTCTTTCCGGTGCCAATGGCCCACACGGGTTCGTATGCAATCACTACTTTTTGTAACGCTTCGGCAGAGAGATGAAATAAACTTTCTTCCACTTGTTTTTTTACCAATGCTTCGTGCGTTCCCTTCTCGCGGATTTCAAGAGGTTCGCCACAGCAAAAAATGGGAGTTAGTCCATGCGCCAATGCTTTGTCTGTTTTCTTTGCAAGCAAGAAACCATCTTCACCAAAATATTGTCTGCGCTCGCTGTGCCCGATGATCACGTAAGGCACACCCAATGATTTTATCATCGCTGCCGAAGTCTCGCCTGTGTAGGCACCCGACTCATGTTCGCTACAGTTTTGTGCGCCCACTGCAATGCGTGCGTTGTTGCCAAGTTGGTTTTTGATCGAATGTAAATATGGAAACGGAGTGCACAACACCACCTTCACATTTCCTTTTACTTCATCGGCTACCATGCCTATGATTTCGGAAGTAAGTGCATTGGCCTCCTCCAGGGTTTTGTTCATCTTCCAGTTTCCGGCTACAATTTTATTTCGCATGGTTTAAAAATTTTAGAGAGACAAAGATAGCATAGATGAGGAATAGTAGTTAGAGGGTGAGATTAAAAGTAGGGTTTCAAAATTGGTTCGTGAGGACACGAACCAAGGCGTAGAGTATAGTAGTTAATCCTACTTTGTCATGTTAATTCCAATTAATGAAAATGTCATCGCGGGCGAGGGGGCTCAACCTTTATCAGTATTGAAAATATTCTACTCGACCCTGCCTGTCCGGTAGGCAGGGTCTCGTTTGCTTGTGAACCAATTTTAAAAAAAATTCTCCCCTCGCCCGGAATGACACCCCAACGAAAATGTCATCGCTTCGCTAAGGCGAGAAAGAGAGCGGTGACTTTTCGTTCAGGACTTTGATTATCCGTTTTGATCTTGTCATAAATTTAGAACTTGACAAAGTAGGATTAAAGGGTGAGATTAAAAGTAGGCAGTAGGCAAGTAATATTTTAGTTTGAAACCATTTTTCTCTATTTCCCTTCAAACACAACCGCGCCCACCGGATTGTCGCGAACTAACCGCATGCTTTTGCTCGTGCCTTTATAGGTAACATGTACCAAGTTTGATTGGTCGTCATGGATTTCTTGAACAATGTCGTTGCGCACTTCTATCGTCTTAAACTTTTTTACATGCTCTATTTCTATATAGCAGATCAGGGCAGGGTCTTCATTTTCCATAGCGATGAAAGTCAGCTTCTGTAGTTTGCCGTCCAACTTTACCGATACATGTTTGGCCACATATTCGTTCACCAATATTTCAGTGGTCATTCCGTTTTTGGGTTCTATCAAATCGAGTTCGGGGTCATTGCGCTGTGCGCGGATGGCTAATTCCAGATCGTCAATGAATATGCGCGAAGTAATCTGCAAGGCTTTGTCTTTTTCGCTATAGCTGATTTCCGAAACAGAAATATGGATCGGATGAAAAAAGAAAAACAGGGAATAGAGGAGGGAAGTCATGTGATAAAGAAGTTGGCAGTAGGCTGACAGCAGTAGGCAGTTGTGCCGCTAAAATTACTTCTACGTTGCCCTATTTCAAAATTTTAAAACTATACTTGTGGTTCTTTAAATGTGAGTTTCTGTTATGAGTGGGTTTTCATTGTATTTCGGGCTTGGAAGAGATCACATCTTAGATTATGCTAACGGCTACGATCACATCTTATTTGTGATTGCCCTGTGCTCCATGTACGTGCTGCGCGACTGGAAAAAAATATTGATTTTGGTTACGGCATTCACCCTTGGCCACTCTATTACGCTGGCCCTTGCTACCCTTCATATTATTTCAATAGATGCATCGCTCATTGAGTTTTTGATTCCGCTCACAATTTTCATCACAGCCGTTTCAAACCTGTTGAGCAAAGAGGCAGGCATCGGTACAGGCCGGGTACAAATTAACTATGTGCTGGCATTATTTTTTGGCCTGGTGCATGGTTTGGGCTTCTCCAATTATTTGCGCGCCCTATTGGGCAAAGAGGGCAACATCATATCACCGCTATTGGCCTTTAATCTGGGATTGGAGTTAGGCCAAATAATAGTGGTAGTGCTTTTTTTGGCCATCGGTTTTATTTTGATAGACTTGCTGAAAGTTTCAAGAAGGGATTTTAAATTGGTGCTGTCATCGGCCATTGCTGGGATTGCGCTGGTGCTATTAAAGGACAGAGTGTTTTGGTAATTGGAAGTAAGGCGTCAAGACACCTTTGAGGTGTCAGACGCCTAGTTGGAAAAGTTGTGAATAAATATAGAATATATGATAACTATGAAGCGAATTTTCTTTTTTTCTCTGATCACACTTTCAGTTGGCACACACGCTCAGGAGGCCAACAAATGGCAAGGCAAGTTTGAGCAACTCGATCAGCTGCTGCCCACGCCCAATGAATATCGCACCGGCTCGGGCGCACCAGGCCCGCGCTACTGGCAGCAGCGTGCCGACTATGTGATCAATGCCGAACTGAATGACAATAACCAAAGCATCAGCGGAAGCGAAACCATCACCTATTTCAACAACTCACCCGATGTGCTGAAATACTTGTGGCTACAGTTGGACCAAAATATAAATCAGAAAAACGGCATGACACAAAAATCGGAGGAGACATCTCTCCGCGATTCAACAAGCACACGCGAACTGGCTGCCAACCTTAAACTTCACGACTTTGACGGTGGCTTTAAAATAAAATCAGTTAAAGATGCGAACGGAACAGCACTGCCACACACTATCAATTACACCATGATGAGAGTGGACCTTGCCCAACCTCTTTCACCCGGTAAGCAAATATCATTTTCTGTAGAGTGGGCTTTCA
>JAYVAI010000140.1:0-12859 GCA_043751075.1 Cyclobacteriaceae bacterium
CGCAAAGTCTTCTTCATGCGCAGGAAGGTAAAGAGTGTCGTCAACCAAATAGATGAAGTTTTTTAAAAATACTTTTCCCGTGCCAGGCCACTCGCCTCCATCCACATGGCTGACCAGAAAAATATTGATGAACCTTTCATCCACCTCTACCCGAAAGGAAATGTCAACAAACTTATCGCTCAGTTTTATGGGTGCGACACTTTTGTTGCTGAATTTTCCATCTGGCAAAAAAAACAAATGCTGATAGGTAACTAAATTCTCCCAGTGCTTGCGCAGTTGAATGTAGTATCGTTTGCGCAGCAACTTGGCATCCTCTTGCCCTATCCGGTTCCAGGGGTTTTGGCCTCCTGAAAAATAGGTGCGCCCTTGCCCGGCCATCCATTCCAACAAACCTTTATCGGAAAGACTCGTGACGAGCCCGTACATTTCGTCATTGAGCGGACGCAGCAAAGGCCAGTTGGTCTCGCTGTTAACACTCAGTTTTTTGTAGGTGGGCGCTCCATTTTTCTCGCGTACTTCCAACGGCTCCAATTCAAAACCGATATGGCGCGAACTTGCAAAGTTGAACATCAACCCTATTTCATAATCAATGCTAACATGGGCGGCCAGCAATGGTCTTGCGCTCGTTATGCCCACTGTTGTGCCCGAGCGGATTATCTTATTGAACTGTTGATAAAAATTTTCATCGCCCTTGGCTACAATAAAGGTTGGCTTTTCCGTCAGTGTTAAATTACCGGAGTAGTCGGTTGCCCATTTAAAATGTTGTACTTCAGGATCGGTGGGCGCCAGACCGTATTTTTTTAGGATTTGATTTTTCTCCTCCGTGAAATCGCGAAATTGTTGAAAGTAAGCGGGGCCCAATTGATAATAAATATATTGGAATGCAGCGTGAATATGTTCACAAAACAGACCCGGCTCTTTGTTTGCCCCACAATCGCATCCGGTGCGGTAATCATCTTTCAGGTCATATTCAACCGAAATATTAAAAACTTCCTGTCTCGATTTGACAAATTGGAAATGTAGGGAAGGGCCTTTATCGAAAGTCTTTATTATTTTTGAATTGTTGGTTGCATATCTGCGATTCACCAACCGATCAGCTAAGGTCCAGATTTCCAAACGGCCACGCATCATCACTTGCGTGTAGAGCATGCCTTGTGGGCTGGATGCTATTGACGTTGGAAAAACCGGGACTGTCCGAGGCTTGGTTTGAATTTGACCTCCCGTTTTCGGTTGATTGTTCAAACACCAAAAGACTGCTGCTATACAATGCTTGCACTCGGCTCCATCATAGTCAGGACACTCGCACGTGATGTCGGTATAGTCAAGAGTTGCATCAATGGTAACGGCATAGCCCCCTTCAAAACTTTCGCTCGGCACAGCGAGAGTGAGCACGCCATCCTCTACTTCTACAGGTTTCCAATCTTGAGAAGAAAAAGTTTTATACAAATTTTTTCCTTTCCTGAGGGTGCTTGGTTCGGCATCGTCTAAGTATTCTTTCAGGAAGGTGGTCAAGTCTTTCACAATTTTTTTTATTGGCCACAATATTATGAAATGAGGCGTAGCTTAGAAACTTAGATGACAGATAATCTGGGATTTTTTTCGATGATGACAAACAATCCTTCAAGGGATCAAAACCTTTGGAAAGTTGCGCTAATTGAATTGAACCAACTCCGATCCTTTCGGTTTGATAAGATAAGAGTTCACAATGTTCTGCACCACCCGGTTGTCTTTTGATGGCTTGATAAAATTCCGTGCCGACTCGAGGTTGGATATGTTTTCCGTTTCATCAAAAAATCCAAAGCCGAGGTAATTGCCATTCTCTATCAGCACCACCGATTTCTCCTTTAACCTTCTTCCTTTGCCCACGATGGCCACGGTTTGCCCTGCTTCGAAGAATGATTCGATTGCCTTCTGCGCTCGCTTGTTATATATTTTTTCTTTTTCCACACCCTGGCATGCGCCCTTGCACGTGCCCGACTGGTGACTAAAGCACAATCCTTTTGCCAGTTGAAGCCCACTCAACTTTGGGCATAGGTCAAACTCTTTTACTTTGCCCCACATAAAACTCCACGCATCTCCTTTCGAAGAAAAAGTGATCAACGGCTTAGTGCCACGGCTCACCACGTTCACGGCAAATCGCAAGTAGCCGTTGCGGTCTTCATAGTCATACACACCCCATTCTTCTGTTTTATATTTCTGGGCGAGGTTATATTTCGGCCACAGTCTTCTTATTTCTTGCGATTCCAATATCAGCGCGATCAGTTCACTGCCGGTAAGTTCATAAGTGATGTGATGGATTTCGTTTCTTATGTTTGAGCGGTTCCATTCGCGCGCTTCCCCGGTGAAGTGGCCTGCAATCCTTTTTTTTATGTTGATGGCCTTGCCCACATAAATAACATTGCCCCGTGCATCCATAAAATAATACACACCCTCTTTGGCCGGCAGTTTATCAAATTCCTCTTTGGCAAGATTGGGGGGTAAAATAGTTTCGCCCGAATTTTTCTTTAGTGCTTTCGCGATCACTCCCTGATTGTCGCGCTTCATCAGCACATCAAAAATTTTCGCTGTTGCCTGCGCATCGCCACCAGCACGATGGCGGTCGGGGATTTTTATTCCGAGGCTTTCGGCCAACCGGCCCAGACTGTACGACTCAAGTCCCGGAATTATTTTTCTGCTCAGGCGCACGGTGCACAATTTTTTTGTGCTCCAGGCTATTCCTGCTTCTTCAAATTCTTTTTTCAAAAAACTATAATCGAAGTGGGCGTTGTGCGCCACAAACACGCGATCTTTCAGCCAGTGATAAATCTCTTTGGCAATGTCTTCAAACGCGGGGGCCTCGCTAACCATAGCAGACGAAATGCCCGTGAGGCCGGTGATGAAGTAAGGGATTTTGCGGCCCGGATTGATGAGTGTATGAAACTGATCTGTGATTTGCATACCATCATAGTGATAGATCGCAATCTCCGTCACGCGGTGGTTCTCCGCATATCCCCCGGTGGTTTCAATATCTACAATGGCATACATGGTGCAAAGCTAAGATTAATGGACAATGGATAGCGGACATTGGAGAATGGATAATTTGAAATCAATCCGGCACACATAAGGTCACCCCGATGGGCCCGATGGGGCTCTATTTTAGGGTAGACACTATATGGTAAAGCAAACGAAGTCCATAGGGACGTCCCTATTTATTGACCCGACAATTTTTACGCACCCCATGCATTCGCATATCTGATAAATTTTGACAAACTTGTTTCATGGAAAACTGATTTTGATTTTCCCTCAAAAAAAATCGCATGAACGGACTGGTAAAATTTCTTTTAAATGGAGTAGCGGTTTTATTGACCGGCTACCTGCTGCAAGGTGGCGTGCACGTGGAGCACTATGGTTATGCGTTGCTGGTGGTAGTTGTGCTGGCCATTGCCAACGTGATCGTAAAACCAATTCTGATTCTCTTCACAATCCCCATCACGGTAGTTACCCTCGGCCTCTTTCTTTTGGTGATCAATGCGCTGATCATTTTGTTGGTGGACTATTTTATTCCCGGCTTTAGGGTTGACGGATTTTGGTGGGCACTTGGCTTCAGTTTGATCCTATCGATCTTCAATAGTATGGTTACGGATTTAACAAAGGAGAAGAAGCAATAACCAAGAATAAACTGGTTGATCAGATATTGTTGCTCAATAAGGAAAAAGCAGAAGCAAAACTTCAAACCAAAGTTTCTCAACTTGAAAGCAAGATTGATTATTGCGAAAACAGGATCAATGAAATCGTTTATCAACTATACGAATTGACAAAGGATGAAATAAAAATTGTGGAGGGAAAATGAACAATAAAAAAAAACTTGATGTTGAAGCTAATTGAATCTAAACAAGAGAATCTTCACAAACTTATTCAATGGAATTTTGAGGATTTGATGGAAATGAAAAGAGAATACCATCAGGCATATAAGGACACCCAATCGGAATTTATTTGGGAAAAGCTAAGTCAAGTTGATGAAGCAATAACAATTAAAATTGGCAATGAAGAACAAGCGTGGGATTATTTAACATAGAATAAGAAAGTTTACCCTCTTAACAACGAATCCCGAAAACTTTTCAAAACAGGGATTTGACAGATAGCTATTGAATTCTCTTTTGCTGAACAGCAATTTCCCTTTCACAGGTTTCAAAATAGCAGCTATTCGGTCAGCCAAGTTCTCGTGCTCTCCCATCACAAGGGTGAACCCTTTGTCAATATGTTGCACAAAATCGGGCCGCTCCAAAAGAAAATAAATGTTTTTCAAAATCGTGGTGGGGCTTTCATCTCGTTCAACACCCAAACCGAAAGCATACTCACGGAAAGCATCGACAGCTACAAAAACATACCCCGGCCCTTCCATTGTTGGCACCTGAAAATTAGAAAAGGCAACGTACTCTAACTGACGATTGGCTTTTGGAAAAAGAGATTTCATGGAGCCAAATATAATCATTGCACCAAACCGTCAAAACCAAAACCTTCTGCCATAATTTGTCATCGGAAAAAATAAGGGTTAAGCGGGGATATTAGTTACGCTGGCGGTTAGCGTTCCCTGTTCATTTCTTTTTACCTTGACAACTTCAAATATTTCATTAAAAATCATACTCCTAATTCTAAATCGTAATTCAAAATCCTACCTATGAAACTTTATTATCGCTTTATCTTTTCCATCAGTGCATTTCTGATTTCTTTCAGCGCATGGCCACAAGGCACCATGCTGTTGCGCCAGCCTACCATCAGTAATACCGACATTGTGTTTGTGTATGCCAACGATTTGTGGATTGTTTCCAAAGATGGAGGCGATGCGCGAAGGCACACCAGCAACGAAGGCCAGGAAAGCAACCCTCACTTTTCCCCTGATGGAAAACTGATTGCTTTCACGGCAGAGTACGATGGCAACACCGATGTATATCTGATTCCAACCGAAGGCGGCCAGCCCACACGCCTCACCTGGCATCCGGGTGCCGACCAGGTAACGGGATGGACACCCGATGGAAAAGAAATCCTTTTTGCCTCTTCGCGCGAAGCCGTGCCCACCTTAGAATCAAAATTTTTTAAGATCAATAAAAACGGAGGCATGGAGGAAGCACTCGATATTCCGCGCGCGGTGGCCGGAGAAATTTCTGAAGACGGAAAATATATTGCCTATCAGCAGATTGGTTTTTGGGATGCCGAGTGGCGCAATTATCGCGGTGGCCAGGCCAAGCCGATTTGGATTGTGGATATGAAAAATTATTCTTTGAAGATGACACCGCAAACTGACAACGAGCGTCACACCGACCCGGTGTGGCTGAACAACGTGGTGTATTTTTTATCCGAGCGCGATTATGCCAACAACGTGTGGTCGTTCAACCCGGCCAACAATGAATTGAAGCAACAGACTTTTCATGCCGACTTTGATGCGAAAAGTTTGGATGCGGGAGGAGGCATGATTGTGTATGAGCAAGGTGGCTACCTGCATCTGCTCAATCCTGCCAACGGCACCACCAAAAAATTAACCATCCATGTGCGTGGCGATTTTCATTGGTCGCGTGCACGGTGGCAAGAGGTAAAAGCAACTTCACTTCAAAATGCTTCGCTCTCACCAACCGGGCAGCGTGCGTTGTTTGAATATCGCGGAGAAATTTTTACCGTGCCAAAAGAAAAAGGCGACTGGAGAAATATCACAAAATCATCCGGTGCTGCCGACCGCTATCCCGTGTGGTCGCCTGACGGAAAAAGGATTGCGTGGTTTTCCGATGCCAGTGGTGAATATCAATTGATGATCACCGATCAGGAAGGGTTGGAAAAACCAAAGAGTATCACACTGCCCAATCCTACTTTTTATTTTCTGCCTGCGTGGTCGCCCGATGGAAAATATATTGCCTACACCGACACCGATTATAATCTCTGGTTTGTGGACGTGGCCACCGGGCAGGCTAAGAAGGCCGACACTGATCGCTACGCACATCCCAACCGCTCGCTCAATCCGGTTTGGTCGCCCGACAGCAAATGGATTGCATACTCTCGCTTGATAGACTCTCACTATAAAGTGATCAAAGTGCACAACGTGGAGACGGGACAAAACCTGCAGCTTACCGATGGCATGGCCGATGCCATCTCGCCCGTGTGGGATGCCAACGGAAAGTATTTGTACTTCTTGGCCAGCACCAACTATGGATTGAATACCGGCTGGCTTGATATGAGTTCGTACGACAGGCCCATTACCCGCGCGCTCTATCTTATTGTGTTGAGCAAAGATGAAGTGTCGCCACTCATGCCCCGCAGCGATGACGAAAAAGAAAAGCCAAAAGAGGAAAAGAAAGAAAGTGCTGTTACTCCTGTTGTAAAAATTGATATGGAAGATATCAGTCAGCGCATTCTCGCAGTAGATATCCCTCTCCGAAATTATACAGAATTGGTAGCAGGTCCTGAGAATTACATTTTCTATTCTGAGAGTGTTCCCAACCAGCAAGGTGTCACCGTTCATCGCTACAATTTTAAAGACCGCAAAGCTGAAGTCTTCCTCACTCCGGTGAATGACGTCTCTGTTTCAAGCGACCGCAAGCAGTTGCTCTATCGCAGCAACGGCACCTGGGGCATATTGGGCACAGCCGACTTGAACAAAAAAATTGGTGACGGAAAACTGGAGGCCCTTGCATCTCTAAAATTAAAAATTGAACCCCGCGAAGAGTGGAAACAAATTTTACGGGAAGGCTGGCGCTATCAACGCGATTTCCTTTATGTGAACAACACCCATGGCGCTCCGTGGAACGATGTGTATAAATGGTACAGTCCGTGGGTGGAGCATGTGCAGCACCGCACCGATTTGAATTACATCGTTGACATACTCGGTGGCGAAATTGCCGTGGGCCACTCATACACCAGCGGGGGCGATTTTCCCGAAATACAAAATGTGCCGGTGGGTTTGCTTGGCGCAGATTACAATGCCGACAAAGGATATTATCGGTTTAAAAAAATCTATACTGGCGAAAGCTGGAACCCTGAATTGAAATCCCCGCTTCGTGAGCCGGGCCTGGGCGTGAAAGAAGGGGATTACCTCTTGGAAGTAAATGGTGCAGCTGTTTCTTCCTCCGAAAATATGTTCAAATATTTTGAGGGCACCGCCAATCGCCAAACTAAAATCAGGGTAAACAGCAAACCATCTGCCGAAGGTTCGCGCCTGATCAACGTAGTGCCCGTAGAAAATGAAAATCAATTGCGCAGCGTGAATTGGGTAGAAGGAAACCGCAAAAAAGTAGATGAGCTTTCGGGTGGCAAGATCGCCTACGTGTATGTGCCCAACACCGGCAACCCCGGTTACACATCCTTTAACCGCTACTACTTTTCGCAGCAAGACAAGAAGGGCGCAGTCATTGACGAGCGCAACAATGGTGGTGGCTCCGCTGCCGACTACATGGTGGATATCATGGCGCGAAACCTGCACGGATATTTTAACAGCAAAGCATCTGACCATCGTCCGTTCTTGACACCCAATGCCGGAATCTTTGGCCCCAAAGTGATGCTCATCAACGAGCGCGCAGGCTCCGGTGGCGACTTGCTTCCTTACCTGTTCAACAAAATGAAAATCGGGCCTTTGGTAGGAACAAAAACCTGGGGCGGATTGGTAGGCACCTGGGACACTCCATTGTTCATTGATGGCGGAAGAATGGTGGCACCACGCGGAGGCTTCTATGATGTGAATGGGCAGTGGGCAGTAGAGGGTGTGGGCATTTCGCCCGACATTGCCGTAGAGCAAACACCTGCCGAGGTGATCAAAGGCAAAGACCCACAATTGGAACGTGCCGTTCAAGAGGCATTGACATTGCTTAAAACACAAGCCGTGGAAATAAAACCTGAGCCTGCCCCACCGGTGAAGTATAAGAGGCCAGTGAAGAAGTAGGAATTCAATTTGTAAAACTGAAATTGTATTTTGGCAGCAGAATAGCACTAACCCTGACACTCATCTTGGTAATATCATGTTTGCAAAAAAGCAAACCAATTTGTAATTACATCACTGACTATTATCAAACAATTTATCAAGCTGAGTTGGCCTACGAATTGAAAAAGTATGATAGAGCATTTGAATTGTATCAATCAGCATTTAATACCTGTGCACCGATCAATACATATACTTATAACGAAATCGGAAAGTATATTGAAAGCTGCTTGATGCTTGGACATGATAAGCAAGCATTGGATTTTATTGAGTTAAAAACTTAATAAACGGAAAAGAACTCAAGTGGTTATTACAAAATCCCAGTTACAACAATGTCTTTGCAACAGAAAAAGGACAAGTGCTTATTGCCAATTATGACCATATTCGATCTGATTACTTAATGGGGATAAACCTTGAACTAAGAAAAGAAATTCAAGAAATGAACCGGCTTGACCAACTGTATCGTAACGGCCATTATCAAGAATATAAGCGAGACAGCATTGACAAAATAAACACAAACAGACTACTATAAATCTTAGAAACAATTTGGCTACCCCAATGATCAGGTAATTGGAAATTATTCAATAGACCAAATAAATACCGACATAATCACGATGCTGTTGCACACATCCGACTCTATACGCGTGAATTATTTTGTGCGGAAATTGAAGTAATATGTAAAATCAGGAGTTTGCTCCCCTAAAACACTAGGCCAAGTGATTGACCAGTTTTATCTACATACTTAGCGTTTCAAAAAATCAAACTCCCTAAACCGTTCCCACTTTTTTCCATAATGTTTAAGCAAAGTGATTTTATCAACTGAAAATCCACCAGTAAATTTTTTCTCCTGAAATTCCAGCCAGGCTTTTGAAAACATGTCTTTCTTTAAATCGCGAAAAGCCAAAGTCAGGTGAGGATGGAAGGGCAAATCGCGGTACTGCGCATTGAACAAATTCAATTCGGTTTTGCAGAACCGGTGCAAGTCGCGTTGCAGCGTGTCCAATGGCTTGGAGGGTTTTGCATCGATGTATATAACCTTGGGGGCGAAGCAAGAAAAATCCCGAAAGGAAACAGCAAAGGCATTTTTCCCTATCGAAAATTTTTCCAATGCCTCTGTTAGCTTCCCTTCTTTTTTTTCCTTCCATTGAAAGGGCATGTGGAGGGTGATGTGCGGAGGGGAATTGAGCGCAGCCTTGCAGCCATAGTGATCGTGAAAATATTCTTTAAGTGATTGTGCTTCTTCAAAAACAGGAGAAGGAGGAATGAGCGCGATAAAATAAAGTTGGGTTCCTGGTGGAGGCATTTGATGGGAAGAATGTAAGGTCTCAAAAGTAATGGATTGCCGCCAATGAAAAATACAATCATCCGTATTATTGGGCACCGTTTATCCAGATCGGGGGGAATTGAAATTTTAGAAGGTGATTACGGTCGGTCATCGCAGCCTCACACTTCCCTTATTCACCTCCACTTTTTTCCCCAGTGTTTCATTGGTTACGGGCTGGCGAATTGTTTCCATATAATACCATTCACCCTTTGCCTTGCCGGGATATAGCGTGAGCAACAGATAGCCATGATCGCGCGCATTCAAATATTTTATGTGCGGGTTTTTTTTTAGCAACGCCCCTTCCATCATCTTCACGGTGTCATTGCTGTGATACTCATTGTCGTTGGCCGAGGATACGCTGGTGGTTCCAAACTCAATGGCAAACGCGCCAGCCGAAGTTGAAGCGTTGTATGTTTTTTTTACATCGGTGGCAACTTCTATGGCCCACGATGAATGTGTATCTCCCGTAAGGAAAATGATGTCCTTCAATTTGTTTTCAAGGATAAAATCTTTCAACTTTTTCTTCTCTGCCGGATAGCCATCCCACGAATCAAGATTGCGCGGCATTTTTGGATAGACAGGGCTCAGTTCTATATCAGCGAATATCACTTGGTTGCCAATCACTTTCCATGTGGCTGTTGAATTTTTCAGTTTGCTTTCCATCCAATCAAGTTGCTCGTTGCCCAACATGGTGCGATCCAAATTATAATCGGGTGAGGTGAGGCTATCCACCGGTTTGGTCCTGCCCGCTAATCGTTCGTCCAGCATGATCACATCGGCCAACGCGCCATACGAAAATGACCGATAGTGTTTTGCGCTTTCGCGGATGGGCAGCCATTCGTAATAAGCTTTTACGGCAACTGTTTTGCGTTTTTCAAAATCCCCTTCTTTGTCGGGCTGATGGTTTTGTGCCCCCGCAGTATAAACATTGTTGGCCACTTCGTGATCGTCCCAGATGGCAATCATAGGGATGCGCTGACTCATCCGCATCAGCCCTTTGTCGAGACGGTACTGCGAGTGGCGTGTGCGATAATCGCTCAACGAAATTATTTCGTAAGCGGGTAAATTTTTCCGGATGGTGGTGTCGCCATATCGGCCACGGCCATATTCATAAATGTAATCGCCCAGGTGCACCACGGCATCAATGTCTTCGCGGTCGGCAATTTTATCATAGGCATTGAAATATCCCCACTCCCAATTGCTGCAACTCACTACGGCAAACTTCAGGCTATCTTGCGCAGTGGTGGGTGTTGTTTTAGTGCGCCCGATGATGGATGATTTACCTAACGCCTGAAACCTGTAGTAATAAATCTTGCCAGCTTGAAGGCCCGCCACATCTATTTTTATAGTGTAATCTTTTTCGGGAGTTGTTTTCGATAAACCACTTTGCGCAACAGGTTCAAACTTTGCATTTTCGGAAACCTCCCATTTCACCTCTATGGAATCCATTAAAACCTTTGGTGTTACGCGCGTCCAAATAATTACCGCATTGGCCAGCGGGTCGCCCGAAGCAACGCCATGATAAAATGGTGCAAGCGTGGAATCGTGCAAAGGGGCAACCAATTCATTGAGTATTTCAAACTTCTTTTCTTTATTTGTTTCGCACGATGTGATTATTAAAGCAACTAAGCAGCATAGAAAAATTGAGCGTTGCATAATGTGTTGGATTTTTTTGCTAAGCTAAAAGGAAATTTTTAGATGTTCGTTTGATAATGTTGGTAATAATTTTTGGCTCTATGACGGATTGGGTCGGTAACTATCATTTGATATTATTTGGGCAAGCATTTAACCTTAGTCGAATTATCTGTAATAGTAAAATCCAACCTTATTACACTATTATTATAGAATATAGCATAATGAGGTAATAAGGTTTGGGATGGGTTCATAAATCATTTTTTCTACTAAGGTTAAAGCCGAGTCTATAACAAAAACAAAACTATGCGATCAGTAATTCTATTGCTCCTTATCACATCTTCCCTTTTTGCCCAAACGGTGGATAAGGCAAAAAAACTTTTGGATGAAAAGCAAAGCGCAGAAGCCAAGAAAATTTTACTCTCTATAAACGAAGACAGCAAAGAGTATGCTGCTGCACAATTCTATTTGGGGCGCATTGCGTTTGACGAAAATAAACTTGATGATGCCTCCGACTATTTTGAAGAAGCCATTGATGCCAACGATAAGGTTGCAGAGTATCACAACTGGTATGGAAATGCATTGGGGAGCATTGCGCAGACAGCCAATATGTTGAAACAAGGCATGCTTGCCCCTAAGATGAAAACGGCATGGGAAAAAGCAGTTGAATTAAATCAGGATTTTATTGAGCCACGTCAATCTCTGATTCAATATTATTTGCAAGCCCCCGGCTTTATGGGCGGCAGCGTGGACAAGGCTAAGGAAATGGCCAATAAGATTGTAAGACTAAAACCGGCTGAAGGCCACCGTCAACTTGGGATCATTTATACGTACGAAAAGAAAATACTTGAGGCAGAGAAGGAGTTTGTTGCGATGGTAAGCGCAGACCCCGCCTATGTGTTGACGCTCGCGAATTTTTATTTCACGCAAAAGCAATACCCCAAGGCATTTGATCTTTTTGAAGATGCGTTAAAGAAAAATCCCGATGATATGATGGCCGTTTATCAGATCGGAAAAACAAGTGCGTTGTCGGGTCTCAAACTTGAGCGTGGAGAAGAATGTCTAAAAAAATACCTGACGTATAAACCAAAGCAAAACGAACCCAATCACGGAGGTGCCAATATGAGGCTGGCTCAGATCAAGGAAAAGCAAGGAAAAAAAGCTGAGGCCAAAAAACTTTTTGAGTTGGCCTTGCAATTGGATCCTGCACTGAAAGAGGCAAAGGAAGGATTGGAGCGGGTTTCGAAATGAGCAGCGAGAATCATCCTCGTAAACTATATCACATCAATCTGGCCACGCAGCAAATCTTCAAACGTATCGCGCCTGCGGATGAGTTTTGCTTCGCCATCCAAAATCAACACTTCGGCAGGACGAAAACGTGAATTGTAATTGGAGGACATGGAATATCCATACGCTCCTGCATTTTTGATCGCCAGCAGATCGCCTTCGCGCACTTCGTTCAGCTTGCGGTCGGCACCAATCGTATCGGTCTCACAGATATTGCCCACCACGGTATAAATTTTTTGCGAGCCGGTAGGATTGGAGGTGTTTACAATTTCGTGATAGGCATCGTACATCATCGGGCGGATGAGATGGTTCAATCCTGAGTTGACACCCACAAACGTGACAGATGGTGTGGACTTCACCACGTTGGCAGTTACAAACAAGTAGCCCGCTTCGCTCACCAGATATTTCCCCGGCTCAATCCACAGTTCCATCTTGCGCCCATAGCTATGATAAAATTCGTTAAACGATTTGCTCAACTTCAGGCCAAGGTCATAAATGTTGGTCACCATGTCGCCCTCTTTATAGGCCACTTTAAAGCCGCCACCAAAATCAATAAACTTCAACGCAGGAAAATCGCGCGCAATGCCGAACAGTATTTCGGCCATCTTCAGAAACACATCCGTCTCCGTAATTTCCGAGCCGGTGTGAATGTGCAATCCATTGATCTCGATTTGATAGTG
>JAYVAI010000141.1:0-4669 GCA_043751075.1 Cyclobacteriaceae bacterium
GTGCCTATTGCGTTCCAGGATAATGTAAGCGACCTGCCTGCCACATTGGAAAATGCCAGGCCACTTGGATCGGCACCTGGTTCGGTAGTGATGGTGGAAGTAGTTATCGGGTTGTTAGTTAATCCGTTTTCTGTTTTATATACTGGAGTAATTACGGGTACATTAAATTCATACACCTGAATTATGTAGGAGGTTCCTGTTACAAGGCCGGAAACTGTAACAGGGCCATTTATACCATCAAACACACTCTTGACAACCGGGGCACCGGCATCCAAATCGAGATTACCAACCGCAGAAAAATCTGGATTATTTGAGTAGGACTCACCGTTAACTGGTGTAAAAGCGCTAATCGCAGTTTTTACTAAAACAATCCTTCGAGCACCATCTCCATTCGTCCAGTTAAAGGTGAGAGAGGTTTGTGTTTTTCCTGTTACAACAATATTGGTAGCCTGAATTGTTGGTGCTTGTGCCCACGAACTCCAAGCGATAAGTGAGAATGAAAGAAGGAGAACAAATTTTTTAACCTGTGAAATGGCTTGATGGAGTGGTTTGATAAGCAGATAGTCACTTCTCATATTGGTATGGTAATAATGTTGTCGAATAGTCTTGAGTTCTTAGTTTTAAAATCTGAGCTACTTAGTGTCTGTCCATAAAGTCAATAATAGAACGCAGATGACGCTGATGATTATGATAAAATATGATTTGTTTGTAAAAATCTTAACAATCTGCGTCATCTGCGTTCTATTGAATTTTGAATTTTGCGACATTATGGACAGACACTACTGATGCTTGTGAGTTCTTAGTTTATATTCCCATTGCTATCCGTCTTTATCAGCAGCACCGTGTTCAATCCGGCAAAAAGTGAAGTGCCCAAAATAAGGTAGCCTCCATCGCTTGCCTGCAAAGCCGCCACGCCTACATCTTCATCGCGGCTGCCAATGGATTTCTGCCAGGCCACTTCCCCAAAGGCATTCATCTTTAATAAATATAAATCGTTTTTGCCCCTGCCAAATTCCAGTCCTTCGTTGGTGGGCACGGTGCCGATTAATAGCAAACCACCATCTTGGGTAACAGCCAGCCCGTTGCCGGTTTTGTCCCCGGGCACGTCAAGGCCATCCTTGTTTTTTATGGTAAAGGATTGCTTGCTTATCACCGATCCATCTTCGCCAAGCCGTTGAAACAGAATATCTTGTGTTCCGGCAGTTGTTTCATTGGTGCTCCCTATCAGGGCATAGCCAAAACCAAAACGGCACATGTCGTAAGCGGTTTCATTAAACCCTGGGTTGCCAATTTGCAAATCAAAATCTACGTTCTGCCTGTTCTGTGTGGCCTTTGTTAAGCGCATATCCTTTTCGCTTTGGCGCGTAACCGTGCCTGCCCAAATTGCTTTGTAGATAGTTTTGTTGTTGGCATCTTTGCCAGCGGCAACGGTGAAAAGTTTGTTGAGGACATTGGTTTGCCCTGCCCCATATTTTCGTACCCACACCAACGAAAAGTCAGTTGCGTTGATTTCGGCCAACACCATATTTTCTAAACCTGTAGGGTTAAGGATATTGGCCAACACAAAATAACTGGTCACTTTACCTGCGTCATCTTTTATAGCTGTGATGGCTTTGCCTTGAAGTTGAAGTGGGTTGCCGGGTGTGGTGGCGTAAAGTGGCTCTGTAGGAGAATAAATTTTTTCTTTGGTTGCCACTCCGTTTGCATCAAATGCCTTTACCAACAATTGAGATTCATTGCCTTTTTCATACTGTCCTGCTATTACATAGCCACCATCATCGGGCAACACCACCAAACCGAATCCTTTTAGGCTATCAATTTGTGAAATAGGTTGTTGTTGTGGAGAATAAATGTTGCTCCAAACCTTATTGCCCTGTTCATCGGTTTTTATGAGTTTGATGCTGCCGCCATCGGCAAAGGCTGAATTGGCCAAAATGATCAGACCCATGTCGGCTGTTTCTGCAAATGCTATGGCCTTGTCGTTGCCGCCTCCATTGAAGTATCGGATAAAAGTTTTTCCGCTTCCAATTTCCACATTGCTCTCACTGAAGCAGGAGGCAAAAAATAAGAATGATAGAAAGTAGAGTTTACGCATGCGGTCTTATTTTTTTTTCAGTTTGATGGGTTTGAATACGGGGACGCTAACCCCCAATGTTAAGGATGCGTTGCTTACCCTAAAGTCGTTCAATTGATTGCCATAATCCAATGAATTTTCATAGTTGGTACGTGTATCAAAGTTGATTACTTTATTAATTCCATATTGATATCGAACCTCAGCGATCACGAATATTGCCCCGATCCGGTATTTAAAACCACCGACTAAAAAAAATGAGTACAAAATTTTCTTGGTAGAACTTGCGATATCAACATCAGCACCACTTACCGAGGTTTTTGATAGACCAGTGGTAGTAGGCGTAAGCTTGGAACTTAAAACATAACTGAAGCCTGGCCCTCCACCGAGGTAGGGATTAATCACACTTTCCCCCAATTTATATTGAACAATGGCATTGATTTCCAACAAAGCCTGCGTGTATTTGGCTTTAAATTCTCCACCTACTTCCCCGGTTTTATCATCCTTAAAAAGCTTACTTAAATCGGTAAAACTTCTCGAAGCCACAAGCAGTTCGGGGCTAAAAGTAAATTTCCCTTTGAGTTTCTTCTCAAAAAAGAATCCGCCCATAAAGCCAATCCCTGGTTTGTATTCCCCTGTTCCCTGTGCGTCTGCAGAAGTGTAAAAATCAGTTACAACGGTTGGCTGAACTATACCTCCTCCCAATTTTAAACCGAAAGCGTAAACTGGCTCCGTTCTAAACGTATTGTACAAAGCCACAAACTCGGCTGGGTCAATCTCTTTATTGATTGCAAAGTAGTTGTCGGTGGCCAATAGCTTGAGCATAGTGGTGTCGGCTTTCTTGGGTTCTTCCAGATATATATAGGCCTGCGTGAGCAATTTGTAAGCAGCCACTTGCTGCTCTTTGCTGAAGCCTTCAATGTTTCCCAAAATACCTTCCAGTTCATGCAGGCGTCCTTGCTCGTAGGTGGAGGTTGCTAAGCGAAGGGTTTGTGCAGGGGCCGCTTTTTGCGACCAACTTTGATAACTTACACCTGCAAAAAGCATTACAACAAGAAACTTTTTCATCATCATTTGCCTGCTCGTTTAATAGTGCTTCTGCTCGACTGTATGCCTGGGTAATTCTCACAGGTTTTTTCGTAGGGAAGGTCTTCGGCTACAAATGCCTTCCACTCATCTTCGGTCATGTTCCGCGTGGTTTTGCTGCACAGTATATCCTTCATCACGCCAAAGTCGGTTGGGTAAGCGTGAATGGTTTGGTCAACCCCCACTGCGGTTTTGCGCACGGAATTAATACCAACCATCAATTGAGAGTCGTCTGGGGTGAAGGCCACCGTCCATACCCAGTCGTGGTCGCTCAATATTACCGGCTGCTTGTTCAGGTCTTTAAAATTCCATAACCGCACTGAGTAGTCTTTGCTGGCCGATGCCATAAAAGTGCCTTCATGGTTAAACTTTATGTCTTCTATTTGTGACGAGTGCCCCGAATACTCGTTTATCACCAAACCGTTACCAATCAGGTACAACTGACCACCGCGGTCACCAGCCACCACTTGTTTGCCATCGGGCGTAAAGGACAATGCCGATAGGCTCACTTTGGAAACCTTGACAATAGTGGCTGCATATCCTTTTGCCACATCCCACAGATATAGATTGCCATCCGCTCCGGCCCCTGCCAGTGTGGTTCCGTTGGCATTCAATTCCAACGACAGGATTTTTGTTTTGGAGGCGATCACTTCTTTGGCGGTGCTCAGGTCTGAATATCGTATGCTGTTGCCCGAGTTGTCGCGGGCATACAATCCATTGCCATCGGGTGTAAAATGTATGTCGTTTACATCGTATTTAAATCCCGGAATTTTTTTGTGTTGCCCGGGGGTGCGCAGGTCATACAACTCAATGAAGTTGGCTTCACTGTTCGCTGAATAGAGGCCACCGGCTGCCAATAGGTTTCCATCGGGGCTTGTGTCGAGTGTGTAAACCAGATACGGGTCGGTCACGCGCCTTGCCGAGTCCATGATAGCTTCTGCTTTCCATTCATTGCCCACATAACTCCATCGAAAAATCTGGCCATCACTTCCACCGGAATAAATGTGGTTTCCTTTGCCATGTGTTTCCAATGCGCGCGCTGCCCCATTGGTGTGCGCTGCAAGGCTTTTGGTTATGGGGTGATCGTTGTTTTTGAGGGCCGTGTACAATCCACCATAGATGTCGCTGTCATACGCATAGCCGCCAAACTTCCTGTTGAACAAGTATGCCTGCTGGGCTACTAGTGCTTCCTTCTCAAGAGTATTGCCAAGCTCTTTAGATTTGATGGCCATGGCTTTGGCTGTGGCGAGATAGCGTTGCTTTTGAGCTTCGTCACGGGCTTTTCTGGCAGCAACGGCTTCCAGGTCAGCTCTTGCAGCCTCTCTCTTCGCCAAGTCGGCAGAAGCTACTGCTTTGTTTTTTTGAACTGTAGCATCTGCTTCAGCCAACTCTGCACGTACTTGCTTTTCTTGGGCGTCTCTCTGTGCAGCCTGTGCTTCAATCGCACTTTTAATGGCCACTTTAGCCAAGGAGTCTGCTCTTACTTTTGCGCTTTCTGCAACAACACGCAAT
>JAYVAI010000142.1:0-4665 GCA_043751075.1 Cyclobacteriaceae bacterium
GTGTGCAGATGGATTTTGTGTGGGACAAAATTTTAGTACGGGTACCTATTTCAATTCAATAGTAAATTTCTTCATGTCGCGCAACTCTTCAAGGGTTTAGAACCCTTGAAGAGTTTTTAAGAAAATCAAACAATGGCCTTCTCCAAAAAAAAATGGGTGCTGCTGCCCATTGCGCTCCTTGCATTTCTTGGTATCGCGTGGTGGCTTATTGGCAAAATACAATATCGGCTCAACGTGATGGACGTAGAAGAGTATGAGCCCGTCTCCACGTTGAAAGTGCCCCAACATCTGCTCACTCATTCCAAATTTCCTTTTATAGATGTGCACAATCACCAGTGGACAATGCCCGTTCAGGATTTGGATAAGTTGGTGACAGAAATGGATTCGTTGAACATGGCCGTGATGGTGAACCTGAGTGGCTTTCGTGGAAAATATTTGGAGTGGTCGCTGGACAACGTGAACAAAAACCACCCAAGCCGGTTCATACTTTTCCTCAACATAAATTTCGAAAATTTAGATGATGCCGGATGGCCTGACGAAACGCTGCGCATGATGGAAGAAGCCGTGAAGCAAGGTGTGAAAGGATTGAAGGTATATAAAGGGTTGGGCCTTACCGACAAAGACAACAGCGGAAACCGGATTGCCATTGATGATGCACGCCTCGACCCCGTGTGGGCCAAGTGTGGCGAACTGGGAATACCCGTGCTGATCCATTCAGGCGAACCCAATTCTTTTTGGAACGCAAAAGACAAACACAACGAGCGCTGGTTGGAATTAAAGCAAGAGCCGGACCGCTACCGTTCTCCTAACGAGTATCCGGCCTTCGAAGAAATTATGGCTGAGCAGCACCGCGTGTTCCGAAAGCATCCGGAGACAAAATTTATTGATGCACACTTAGGATGGTTTGGCAACGACCTGGAAAGGCTGGGGAAATTATTTGACGAACTGCCGAATGTATATACCGAGTTGGGCGCTGTGTTGGCAGAGTTGGGCCGGCAGCCACGCACGGCCCGTGCCTGGATGATCCGCTATCAGGATAGGGTACTGATGGGCAAAGACACCTACAAAATGGAAGAGTACTACACCTATTTTCGTGTGCTGGAAACCGAAGACGAGTATTTTGATTACTATCGCAAGCGGCATGCACATTGGAAAATGTATGGGTTGCAACTGCCCGATTCAGTGCTACGGAAAGTGTATTATAAAAATGCCATGAATGTGATACCGGGCATTGATGAAAGTTTATTCTCCAAGTAATAAGGTGTGTGCAATTTTTATATGCTTCGTAAAACATTAATTCTTTCAATATTTATTTCAGCTTGCACGACAAATGCAAATAGAGAAAAATACTTTGGACAATTTCTAAAGAAGTACAAAAAGGCCGAGCTTCCATTGACCATAAGACCCCCTAACATCGGTTTGGCGGCTGACGTGTTTCGTAAAAATCCTCCACAGTGCCAAGCCGAAAAACGTTGTCAATTGAACATTTGTCAACTGTCAACTTTACACTGCTTCTTAAGATTAATTCAACAAGAGTTATTTGAATTTCAATTTTGTGTTTTATGAATGAAAAGTCGCACTGGAACCGGATCGCACCAAGTTATAATGACGAAATATTTGATGTGTTTGAAAGCGATAAGAAAAGGAAACTCACAAAGTTTTTTAAGAAGCACGGCAACCTATCGCGCACCGCCATTGACTTTGGTTGTGGCAATGGAAAATCATTTCCGTTTATAGCTCCTTTGTTTAAGCGCGTGTGGGCCGTTGACATCTCTCAGGAGTTGTTGGATCAGGCCAAAACAAGACCGTACAAAAACATTTCCTTTCGGCAGATGGACCTCACCGGGAAAAAAATAAAACTCCCCGCCTGCGATTTTGCTTTTTGCTGTAATGTGATCATGCTTCCCGAAATAAAGAAGAACCATGCGATGCTTGCAAATATGCATAGAGCATTAAAACCCGGTGGCTCTGCATTGATAGTACTTCCTTCCATGGATTCAGCTTTGTTTTCGTCATGGCGGCTCATCGACCTGTATGAGCGGGAAGGTGTAAAACCGCAGGACATACCCGCTTCTGAGTTTCATTATTTCAAAGGCAACAAACGCGACATCCTTCAGGGCATTGTACACATAGACGGAGTGCCCACCAAGCATTATTCACGATCGGAGATAGAAGTGATCTTTGAAGAAGCAGGATTTTCTGTTACCGCTATCGACAAGATCGAATATGATTGGAACACCGAATTTTCATCGCCACCTTCATGGCTCAAAGGCCCCTATCCGTGGGACTGGCTGGTGGAGTGCAGAAAGGAAATCTGATTAATTGGCCAATCCACAGACAAGATTTCTCGGCCCGAGGAACATACCGGACCCAGCGGTGTTAAGAATATCTTCAACATCAATATGCCACTGAACAGGCTGATGGTCAAGGTCATGATAAAAACTGGTCAGATGAAAACAGGTACCGGCACGGACTACATGTTGGACTATGACAACCAAATCATACCAACAGAAAAATATAACCAACGGTGGCAGCAGCGAACGCACCTTCGATATGATGAACAATGAACTTCATCATCTTCATTGATCTTTTCTAACGCTCTTTAACGGCTGGTTGACTTAAACCCGGAAGTATGGGTCTGTTAACCGTTTAAAATTAATCTTGGAAATCTGTTTCTTTATTTTAATAAAAAAACTACTTTCAAACCTATCAATAGGAAAAGGTTTATCTTTTTGTTTGTCAACTCGGCTTAGTATTTACTTTTTTTTACTATAAGATTTGCTGGAGGCAATAATTTGTGAACGAATCAATTGAAAGCACAAGTCAATTTTGGCCGGTAGTAGTTTACGGAGCTATCGTGTTGAGCCTGGTGGGCGCCATGCTGGGTTTATCTTATTTGCTAGGCCAACGCCATAAAGAAAGAGCCACTGGCGAGCCTTACGAAGGCGGCATTCTAAGTACAGGCTCGGCAAGTCTCCGTTTCTCCTCTCAATTTTATCTGATCGCCATGCTGTTTGTGATCTTTGATGTGGAGACGATGTTTATTTTTTCATGGGCCATTGCTTTTGAGGAGTTGGGCTGGTATGGATATGCAGGTGTGATGATTTTTATTATCCTGTTGGTGGTAGTGCTTATTTATGAATGGCGAAATGGTGCCCTTGATTTTGGGCCTGATGGAAACAAAATTTTAAAAGCATCGAAGAAAATTCCACTCAAAACATTTCCCAATGAAGTGGTGGCTAAATAAACCCGGCCAAACAACACCAGAAACCGGAACAGGATCCTTCGAGGAAACTATTCAACAAAATATTTTACTTACTTCCGTGCAGGCCCTCCTGGGTTGGGGAAGGAAAAACTCCATGTGGCCTTTTCATTTTGGCCTGTCGTGCTGCTTTGTTGAAATGGCCACCAGCATGACGCCTAAATATGATGTGGCCCGGTTTGGCGCAGAAGTAATCCGAGGCACCCCACGCCAGGCAGACGTGATGATTATTGCAGGAACGGTGTTCATAAAAATGGCACCCATTATCAAGCGCTTGCATGAGCAAATGATGGAACCCCGTTGGGTGATTTCTATGGGCTCATGTGCCAACTCCGGGGGCATGTACGATATCTACAGTGTGGTGCAGGGCGTTGATAAATTTCTTCCTGTTGATGTCTATGTTCCAGGTTGCCCACCTCGCCCCGATGCTTTTATGGAAGGGCTGATGTTGTTGGCCCAATCTGTTGGAAAAGAGCAACGTCCCCTAAGTTGGACGCTCGGTGAACAAGGCGTGATTAAACCGGCAAAAATCTCGGTGAAAGAAACGAAGTATCAATATCGCAAAGACATGGTCAATTTTCGTTCTCCGGACGAAATTTAAATGAGGATACTTAGTCGTCAGACAACTCAAAGTGGTGAGACGACCCAAAGTTGAATAGAAAAAAAGTTATGATTTTAAAACAGTAGTAAGATGAGTTAAAGTAGTCAGGCGTCAAGACACCGTTAAGGTGTCAGACACCTTAAACATAAGGAAGGCAACCAAATTTCAAAACCCGTGGAAACCAATTTGAGTCCAGCGGAACAGGTTAAGTTGCGGTTCGGTGATGACATTGTCACCGAGCAGGCAACGAAAGACCATATTGTTTCGGTGTGGCTCCCGTTGGTGAAGTTAAAACAGGTGTTGTTCTATGTTAAGAATGAACTATCAAAACCCTATCTACTTTTATATGATCTCACCGCCATTGATGAGCGCAGCCGCAAAAAGAATCTCGACTATCCCTCCACCGGGTTCACACTGGTCTATCATCTCTTCTCGTTCGATCGTAACGAATTCATCCGATTTAAAGTAGCCCTCGCGGGCGAATACCCTTCTGTTCCATCTATCACCAACCTGTGGGCGAACGCCAATTGGTATGAACGCGAAGTGTACGACATGTTCGGCATTCGCTTCGAAGGCCATCCACACCTGAAAAGGATTTTAATGCCTTCTACATGGGAAGGTCATCCATTAAGAAAAGAACATCCGGCACGGGCAACTGAGATGGGGCCGTTCCGCCTGTGGGATGAAAAGCAAGACCGTGAACAAGCTGCGCTGCAATTCAATCCCGAAGAGTGGGGCCTCGCCCGCCAAAGTGAAGATTCCGATTTCATGTTTCTCAACATCGGTCCGCAGCATCCGGGCA
>JAYVAI010000143.1:0-1789 GCA_043751075.1 Cyclobacteriaceae bacterium
GGAGCCCACACCGTGCCTGCCCATCTTGTTTTTGCGCTTGCCGATGAGCCATTTGATAGGTCAAATGCATACTTGGCTGTGCCCAAGCCAGTGCCGTGCACTTCCGTGAAAATACGGGCGGCACTTCCTCCATTTATAATGTTTACGTTTAGTTTGCTCAAATTCACATTGCTGTGAACATAGATCAAAAATGTGCCTGTTGTGTTGTTTTCAAAATCAAAAACAAAGGTGTTATTGTTCATGTTCTCGATCATATGGAGTATGTAAGTACCCGTTCCTTTAAATGTGATCGTTTGCCCTCCCGCAAGTTTGATGTCATCATAGTTGCCAGGCCCAATAGCACGGGTAGTATTAATGTCGGGCATATCTATATAAGGAGCGAACGATGTAATGGCTGGCAAGGCAGGAAACAAAGGAAGTGACGGAGCCCCAGTTATATTTCCAAGGGCGGGTGCAGGGCCAGTGTAGGTTGTGCCGGCAGGGTGGGTTACTTTTCCTGATACAACCCCTCCACTCACTACAATATTTCCGTTCACATCAATATTTCCACCTAAGTTGGCATTGGAGCCAACAGAAAGTATAGTGCCCGAACCCAGTGACATATTCGAAGCGGCAATAAGACCCGATACTTTGTTGCCATTGGCAAGCATGATCGTCCCTTTACTGAAAACATTTCCTGTAACGGTTACAGTGCCTATGGTTTTCACCAGATTAAGACTTCCTATGGAGCCACCAGTAACATTGGAAGAGGAGCCAAGTTGGATGGCATAACCAGGGCTTACAGGTGTGGAAGCCCCCGGCACACCGGCTCCGGAAAACAAAACAAAATCAGACATCGTGAGCTGCTGCTGCTGGGCAAGGGCAGAAACTGAGACGAGCGACATAGCGAAGATCAGCAATACACAATAATTAGAATTCCAAACCGTGGGCTTGAAGCAACTAATGGTGTAATTTTTCATGATATTTTGTGGTTGGGTGGTGATGGTTTTTTGTTTGACAATTGAAAAATAAGTCTTGAATCTGATGTAAGAACGATGTAAGTTATAAATTAAATTGTGCGCAGAAAAGATGGGTAAGTAATTTGCGACCCATCTTGGGTTTATAGGAAGGCCATGTTTCAAAATACAATGCGTTTTTGACCTAATTCAAAAAATCGTCTAAGAATATTCTTAGATAAATGGGAAAAAGTCTTAGAAAAGTAAGAAAAAATGAAGTTGCTAAGAAGTCTATTATTTGCCATCCTTCTTGTTTTCGCTCTAAGTCAGCTGCAGGTTTTCGCGCAACCAACCACTTTGTTCAGCGACCATGCACCCATAGAAATAAGATTGAGGGGTGACATAAAAGGATTGCTGAAAGACCGGGGCAACGATCCTCAATATCACTCGCTTATCCTTAGTTATAAAGACAAAGACAGCATGCTTGTTTCACTACCGGTTAAAATAAAAGCACGAGGTCACTTTCGTAAATTAAAAGCCAACTGCACCTATCCACCGTTGTTGATAAACTTCGCACAGCAAAAGGAAAACACCCTTTTCAGGGAACAGGATAAAGTAAAGTTGGTTACCCCTTGCCGGGATGATAAGTATGTGATCCGGGAGTATCTTGTTTACAAACTTTATAACCTGATCACACCAAAAAGTTTTAGGGTTCGCCTGGTGAAATTTTTATTGGACGATGACCAAGTTAAGTCAAAAAATAATCAGCCCCTTTATGGGATGTTGATTGAAGAGGAAGAGCAAATGGCCAATAGAAATAATTCCACGTTGGTGGAAGGCAAGTTGTTGCGCCC
>JAYVAI010000144.1:0-12769 GCA_043751075.1 Cyclobacteriaceae bacterium
TTCTCTTTCATCTCCACTTCGGTGGCAGCACCTATGTAGAGGATGGCCACGCCACCAGAAAGTTTGGCAAGGCGCTCTTGCAATTTTTCTTTGTCGTAGTCGGAAGTAGTAGTTTCAATTTGTGCTTTGATCTGACCTATGCGACCATTGATCTCAGTCTTTTTGCCGGCACCGTTTACGATGGTAGTATTGTCTTTGTCAATATTGATTTTTTCGGCACGGCCAAGATATTCCAACTTCGCATCTTCCAATTTCATTCCAGTCTCTTCCGAAATAACTTTACCACCGGTCAATACGGCTATGTCTTCAAGCATTGCTTTTCTGCGGTCGCCAAAGCCAGGGGCTTTTACAGCAGCTACTCTAAGCGCGCCACGGATTTTGTTCACCACTAAAGTAGCGAGGGCTTCGCCTTCCACTTCTTCGGCAATTATCAAAAGGGGTTTACCAGTTTGTGCGGTTGCTTCCAACACGGGAAGAAGTTCTTTCATAGAAGAAATCTTCTTGTCATAGATCAAAATATAAGGGCTTTCGAGATCGACCTCCATTTTCTCGGTGTTGGTAACGAAGTAAGGAGAAAGATAACCGCGGTCGAACTGCATGCCTTCCACAGTTTTTACTTCGGTCTCAGTTCCTTTGGCTTCTTCTACGGTGATCACACCATCCTTGCCAACTTTATCCATGGCAGTGGCAATCATCTTACCGATTTCAATATCACTGTTGGATGAGATTGTCGCTACTTGCGCAATTTCCTGTGAGCCTTTAATGTTCTTTGATTGCTTGCGAAGGTTTTCAACAACAGCAATAACTGCTTTGTCGATACCGCGTTTCAAATCCATGGGGTTGGCACCTGCGGCCACGTTCTTTATTCCGTGAGCGTAGATAGCTTGGGCAAGCACCGTGGCAGTTGTAGTTCCATCACCAGCTGCATCGGCAGTCTTAGAGGCAACTTCTTTCACCAATTGAGCGCCCATGTTTTCGATCGGGTCTTTCAATTCGATTTCTTTCGCTACCGACACACCGTCTTTGGTAACGATGGGCGCACCGAACTTTTTATCAATAATCACATTGCGGCCTTTTGGGCCCAATGTAACTTTCACTGCGTCTGCTAATTTGTCCACGCCTCTTTTTATCCGGTCGCGGGCGTTGGTATCAAATGTTATTTCCTTAGCCATAATTTTATTAAAATTTTGTGTGTTGAAAATGAGAATTTAAACTGTTCCGAAAATGTCAGAATTGCGCATGATCAGGTATTCCTTTCCGTCAATGGTGATTTCAGTGCCGGAATATTTTCCGTAAAGAATCTGATCGCCCACCTTTACAGTAACAGGCTTGTCTTTAAGACCATCGCCTATAGCTATTACTTTACCTTTTTGGGGTTTTTCTTTTGCAGTATCTGGAATGATCAATCCAGAAGCTGTCTTTTGTTCAGCGGGGGCTGCTTCTACAAGCACCCGGTCTTCATTGGGTTTGAAACTGATTTTTGCCATATGGAATTTTGAATTTTAGTTAAACAATTTTTTTTGACTGGCTGCATCCTGCCTGCGATTTCTATGCCATTTGAACAATTAAGGCATTTTTGACAGGTTGACCAGATTCGGGCTGCAAAGATGCAGGTTTTTGTCAGACCTATTGCATGTCCCTTCAAAACAAATTGGCAGATTGGCAGAGAAATCCTTTTTTCCGTATAATTAGGTAAGTTTTGTAAAACACAGCCCTATGGATAAACTAAAGGACAGTTGGCTCACCGATGGCCTCATCGATTTTGAATACAAAAAGTATCAACTGTTGGCCTATTTCAAAACCGTAAGCGAGTCTTTCCACAGGATGGAATTGTACCCCCTGCTTTCAGACCTGGTTTTTCATTATCGCAATTTGATTTTGCTGAAGGAAAACCAAACACTGATACGGGAATCTTTCCCCAAAGAATTATCGCCCGAAAGTTTTAAGAACATGATATTCAATTACCGAAGGATGATTGAGGATGATGTGGTCATGAAAGAGATTGAATCCATCATGGAGTATGCCTTGCCACACTTTAAAGAATCGCTGGAGGAGGGCTCCTCTATTTACGAATATGTAGAATCGAAATGTGAAATTTCCCCGGTAGGGCTCACCTCGTTGTATTCGGATGAAGGCTACTTGTTTGTGACACAGCCACCGGAAAAAGAAACCAATGTTTATCGCTATCAGATCACATTTTTTGAGCAGAGCACAGAGCCCATGCGGGGCATACACACGCAATTTTTGCTTACATCCGAGTATAGCTTTAGCAATACCTATGAAAACCTGAAACTGGATTTGATCAGGCAATTTGCTGAGTTGCCCAATCCATCGGTGTTCCTGGTGTTGTCGAAAGTGAAGTTTCCATACGTGCAAACGTTGATGCCCGTGGCCAAGCGTTTGTTGGTAAGGCAGATTACCAAAGCGGCCTAAAAATAAATTGTTGTCAACTTGCCTACCAACAAGTTGTACTGTTGTGAATAGATTCCGCATAAAACAAGAAGCCCAATCTATTAGGACTGGGCTTCGTGCATAAAATATAGTTCGATTTATTTTGCCGTGTCGGCTGGTAGGGCAGGCGTTTCTGTCTTTTTCAGATCAATGCCCACACCTTGTTGTTCTTTTGCTTTTTCGAGTATTTCATCGGGAGTGCCACCACCTGGCGATGAAAAATTTGTGGCCAAAGCAAACACCATAATGCCGATGGCAAGCCCCCAGGTAACGCGCTCGAGCAAGTCACCGGTTTTTTTCACACCGATAAGGTTGCTTGCGCCCGATCCGCCAAATTGATTGGAAAGCCCTCCGCCTTTGGAATTTTGAGCTAATACAACCAAAACCAAAAGGATGGAACAGAAAATTGCGAGGCTGACGTATAAAATATACATATTACTTTTTAAGGTCTTCGATTTGAGCCGCAAAGTAAGCCTTTTTTTGCGGAAACTTCCAAATCAGTTTCTTGAACACTTCTATGGCTTTGTCTTTTTTTCCTTGCTTGATAAGTATTTGTGCGAGGGTTTCTGAGATGATGTTTTCGCCATAGATGAGGCTTTTTTCGGAGAGGTCATCTTTTTGTGATGTGGGTGCTTCCGCAGCTACTTTTCCTTTTATGGAGGGCTGGGTTTTTATAAACTGGTCGATGATTTCAATTTGTTCTTTTTGTTTGGGCCCTTCGGGCTTTATCTTTTTTTTGGAATTTTTTATTTCTGAAAGCAGGTCTTCTCCGGAATCTGTTTGCTTTGATTTCTTTTTCTGGTCTCCCTTCTCTGAAATTGGCTTGGAGTTAGAAGTCCCATTCTCTAAGTTAATAACAGCTTCTTCAAATTGATGCTTTAGGTATTTCAACCTGGCAAGGTCACGCGCGAGTTCGTCATACAACAAGTCACCGGAAAGATCAGGAGATGGTTCAGCAGGATGAGCGGGTGCGATATTGGGTGGAGGAGGTTCTACGTTCGCTTCAGTAACCAATGCAGCGATGGTCTCCGTGGTTTCGGTTTTGATCGGCTCCGAAACTTCTGGTTTTCTTTCTAATGGCGAAGCCGACATAACGGACTTAAAAACAGCCCGGTCGGTTGTATAGATTGCTGCCAGGTGCAATTGATCTTCTTTGTCGGGCAATAGGTTGTCTTGTGTGGCGCGCGCAGCCAAACTCCGGATCACCTGACTATACGGAAATTCTTTTTCAAGGGAAAGCAAGGCATTTGCTTCTTCGACCGTAAGAGAAGTAAAATTTTCAGCGATTGATTTGAAGCGATGCTTTTCCAATTTCTGTAACGAGAGGAAAGTAAATGTAACGCAAAATACAACTCAGTGCAAGGCTTAGCGGCTACATTAAATTTTGTGGTAAAGAACAATGCGTGGAGGCTACAATTGCCACGACCCTGCCTACCGGACAGGCAGGCTTTAGGTCGTGGTTATTTGTATATACGCAGCAGGGCTTTAGCCCAATTTTTCCAAGACACATCAATCAAAGTTTTTTTTGTGGAAGCACTTCCCGGTTTACGCAATGAGGTACGTTTCCATTCTTATAAAATCCGATGATGTTTTCAGCCGCGAGTCTTGCCATACCATTTCTTGCTTCTACCGTGGCGGAACCTATGTGCGGAAGAACGGCAGCATTGTGCATCAACAACAAGGGGTTGTCGGCATGCATGGGCTCAGGATTTGTTACATCCATCCCTGCGCCCCAGATGGTGGCGGATTGTAATGCCTCAATGAGATCCTCTTCGTTGTGCACTCCGCCCCGCGATGTATTGATGAAGATGGCACTCTTTTTCATTTTGCCAAAAGCATCTTTATTGAAAATCCCGCGGGTTTCATCGCTCAATACGCTGTGCACAGAAAGCACATCACTCTGTTTCAACAAGTCGTCAAAGCTCACCCACGTGGCACCAAAAGTTTTTTCTGCTTCAAGGTTACGGTTCCTGCTGTGATAAATTGTTTTCATGTTGTAAGCACCTCGGCAGCGTTGGGCCATCACCTGGCCTATCCTTCCAAAACCAAAAACACCCAGTGTCTTTCCGCTCAGTTCAATGCCCAGATTTTTTAACGGCTCAAATTGTTTCCACTCGCCCCGTGCAATTGTGTTATGATTGTAAAACATTTTTCGCGACACGGCAATCATCAACCCAAAGGCCACATCGGCAGTGGCGTTGCTCAGCACATCGGGTGTGTTGCCAATGGGAATGCCCAACCGTGTAGCCTCAGCTACATCAATATTATCGTAGCCAACAGCAAACTGTGCAATGATTTCCAAATGCCCACACTGACTGAAAAAATATTTATCTATTTTATCTGCGCCCAAGGGCAGCAGCGCGTTTACTTGCTTGGCCCGCTCTATCAATTGCGCCTGCTTCATGGGGCCGTCTCCTTCCCACACACTTACCTCAAAGCCGGCTTGGGTGAGCATCTCATGTGCAAGACTGGGAATGATGCGTGTGATGAGGATTTTTTTTGGCATGATGGATTGTGGAAACTGGTACTGGATGCTTGATTTTTTTGATAATTGATACTGGAGTCTTGATTCTGGATGTTGGATTATTGACCTAAATTAAAGTTGACAATTGGCAATAACTACAATTAACAACAGTCCTTTTGTTGATTGCAAAATTGTCAACTGTCAATTTATATAACAGCATTTATCATTGACCCCTACATGCAAGAAAGAAAGTTGATCAATGAATATCCGACCCGGTCAATTTCATCTCATATTGATCGGCCAAGTTGGCAACTTCCTGTATCATTTCTTTGATGGTCGCCTCGCTGATTCCGTCCACGGCCGCTACGGCTTCAATTTGCAAATGGTTTTCTTTGATGATAAAGCGGCAATAATTGAAGTAGGTGGTTTGCTCCAAAAGCATCCGGTAGTCAATGCCTGCGTTGGTATCGCACACTTTTGAATTCAGCGTGATCAAGCTGCGGTTGTAAAGCTCATTCTTTTTGATGGTGCCAATCACGGTTTGAAACCGATTGCCGGAAACGGGCACGATAAGGATGGACTGCTCATCGTTGTATGCTGAGTATTGACCTCCAATTTGGTCGGCATATTTTTTTAGAAATGCATTAATGTTCATAAGGTTTTGGTTTTTTGTCTGCCGAATATATGAAATCGTAAATTAACTTTCCCACATTGTTCAATAATAAAAGAACCGGGCTCTTGCCCTGCCTTGACTAAACTCCACCGTGGGGGCGGGCAGTTTTATCATGTTGGCGAAAAATATAAGCGTATTGACAACTTTAGACCTTGATTTAATTGCGGTAAGATCGAAATCAAGGGCCACATACAGTTGCCTGTAGCCTAGTGAGTTGTTCTGGATGTCGCGGGCGTAAATCATATTTTCGGCACCATAGCCCACGGCCAGGTTGAGCCATTTAGGAAATTTCAAAAACTTGTCCATATCGGCCGATAGCCAATAGGTTTGCCCATTGTAGTCCTTGATCATTTCTTCAGTCAATCCATCGCCCAACAGGGTGGGCCGTTGCTTAGCAAAACCAGTGCGATGAAACGAATACTTTGGGTGTATCCTTACTTCATTCCAAAGCAGATGTTGCCCTAAAAAAAAACCCGACCCAACTGCATTAGCGACCCAATCGCTGGCCGATGCGCCATAGCCAGACGAAAACCCATCCAATATTTCGATGGAAGACAGGATGGCAAAACTGGTGATGGCACTGGCCTTATGCGATTTATTTTTTGAAACGCCACTCCATTGCAATCCTTGCGAGCCTATAGAAGAAATTTGAAAAGCAGCATACACATGCCCCGCTTTATCCATCTGTTTCCACTCGGGCCAATCGTTGAAAAAGCGAAATGACTGTTTGGTATGCTGACTGTACCAAATTGAATTGAGGCCGATCATGGTAACTGAATAAGAGAGTGCTCCGGTAATTATTACTGTCTTTAGTCTTTTGTTGTTGAGCGTGTCGCTGGCCTGGCTTTGCGCAATTGATGCCGATAGTCCGGCAAGGACGAAAGTCAGAAAGATTGTTTTGATATGGATAGTAAGGATTTTCAAATTTCTTTAATCGTATTGGGGTAATCCTACTTTGTGGATTTATCTCTTTGTAAAACTTTCAAAATAACTTCCGCATAAGGACTTGCTAAGTCTGGGCTAAACCTTAGTAGGGATAGGCGAGAAAGAGGGACAAACCTTATTACCTCTTATTGTGATTGGTTGACTAAAATCCAAGATAAGGTAATAAGGTTCTGGTTCTATGGCTTACCGTTTTCTACTAAGTATCCCGACAGGGCGCGCCCTGTGTTTTGAGAATAATAACTTTCGAGTTACATAGAAGGACTTGCTTTGCCGAGGCTAAACCTTAGTAGAGATAGCGAGAAAGTGAGACAAACCTTATTGCCTTATTGAGATTGCTCTCTAAAATCTAAGATAAGGTAATAAGGTTCTGGTTCTATGGATTACCGCTTTCTACTAAGGTAATAAGGTTCTGGTTCTATTTGATTATCAGCTTTGGTTTTTTACTAAAAAGATAGAAAAATAGGTTATCGGAGTGGACTCAACTTTCGAGTTATATAGAAGGTTCACAATTTTCGATTGACATTTTGTCGAAATTATTTTGACAATTTCCCTAAGTAATGCAGAAGTTCAATTTTTGAATACGTGGAAAACAGAAGTACGATTTACGAATGTTGAAGGTTCCTGCCTGCCGTCAGACTGCTGTCAGGCAGGGATTTTTGAAGTGGTGAACTTCAACAAAAGCTATAAAAACCACTCCCTGCCTCTTCCCATAAGGAAGAGGTTCAGGGCAAGGTAAAACCGCTAAAGTTTATTTCTTTGATTTGAGGTCGAGTATCTCTTTTTGCAAATCGAGGACTACTCCGGCCAATTGCTCGACTGATATATCGGGTTTATCATTTACATCTGGAAACTGAACGCTGATGTATGCTTTGGCCATCCACACTTCCATCACTTCACTTCCACTCAATTGATAGGGCGCATATTGCCGGTTGTCCGAAACTAAGAACAGCGTTCCATTGTCAGCGAGGTAATTGAAAACCCTTTTATAAACAACGCCTTCGCGCTGGGTAACCAATATGTAAGTCTTGCCGCTTTTTATACTGCGCAACTCGTCCACATATTCGCCCACTACAATGGTGCCCGGCAACAAGGGCAACATCGAGTCGCCCGAAATTTCAAATGCACGATAGCTTCCGTGCTTCAACATGGGCAAATGAAAGCGGGGCAATTCTTTAACATATTCGGCATCGGCAAAGCCATTCAAATAGCCTGCGGCTGCTTTGTGCTGAACGAGTTCAATGTTCTCGCGCTGCGATGAGTCCACGGTGAGCACCACAATTTCTTTGTTGTTGGATATCTTCCTTTCAGATAAAACAGAATCCGATGAAAACTGTTTTCCGATCAACTCATCGACTGAAATCAAAAACACTTCTGCCATTTTTTGTAGCAACTCCAATTTGGGTTCTGCCCTGCCTTCTTCATACGAACCAATCAACGACCGCTTAATGCCCACCTTAAAGGCAAATTGATCTTGTGTAAGCGATAGCTTCTTGCGAAGCACTCGGATATTTTCGTTGAGTTTTATCATACGCTATTTTTTAAAAATTAGAATCTTTCCAGAACTGGCCTTGCGCTTGCCCAACGAAAAAAGGTTGCGCTGAAAATATCTGTCTTCATTATTGACTGCCTCCAGGTGCCTTCCAATTTTTTCCAATACCTCGCTCACTGTGGTGCGGGGCTCGGCCAGCAGGTAGCCATAATAGCCACCCGAAAAATCATCGGTAGAAAAGTTGACTTGAAACCTGCCTGAGCTAAGCCTTTTGCTGTGTATCCGTAGTTTCGGTGCGACCATTGGCTAAATATTTTAGCTAAATAGGGATAATAGTTTCAAATCGCCAAATGAAAAACTAAATATTTTAGCCAATATTTTCGATGGCACCCCAAGAAAGCGACTTTTCAAAGTGCAAAAAGCCTTTATCAACCACCAAGGGCGATTCAATATTGTCCGTGTAAAGCATACCGGTGCCTAAGCCTTGCGGCAATTGGGTTGGGTATTGGGCAGTAAACTGGGCGATGGCGTTCAAGCCGATATTCGATTCGAGGGCAGAGGTAATCCACCAACCAACCTTATGTTTTTCGGCAAGTTGAATCCACTCCGCACAAGCGAAGAGACCTCCGTGCAAAGAGGGTTTCAAAATAATGTAGGCAGGCTTGAGTCTTCTGATCAAATTTTCTTTTTCAGTAGTATCAGTAACGCCAATCAATTCTTCATCGAGGGCTATGGGGATTGGTGATGTGCGGCACAGCTCTTCCATTTCGGGCGAACCTGGTTTAAGCGGTTGCTCAATGGAGTGTACATCAAACTTTGCAAGTCCTTCCAATTTGTGCATGACATCATTAGGTTTGAATGCGCCATTGGCATCCAAGCGTATGGTGATGCTATCGCGAAAGTATTTTCTGCGTATGTATTGCAGCACATCGCATTCCTTTTCAAAGTTTATTCCCCCCACTTTCAATTTCACGCACCTAAACCCGTCCCGTATTTTGAGTTCTATCTGCTGCAGCTGAAAATCCAATCCTCCCATCCAGATCAATCCATTGATAGGTATAGATGTCCCTTCCATAAAAGAGTTTTTGAAAATGATTTTTTTGCCCCCGTTCATTAGATCAAGCAGGGCGGTTTCAAAAGCAAAAATAAGGGAAGGGTATTTTATTACATCCGCGCCAAGCGTTTGTGTTATGGCTTTGTAGAGTTCTTGCAAGTTGGCAGTGGGGGCAAGGCCGATGGATTGACTGTTAAAAAAGCTGATGAAATTTTCAATCTTCTCCTGCAACTCAGGTGTATGCTCGTGGCTTAAGTCTGGCAGCGGGCCACATTCGCCAATGCCTGTAACTTCTGGTGCCGCGGTGTCCCACACTTTTATAAACCACGATGTCTTCTCTTTCATGGAGCCACGTGAGGTGCGTGCATCGAAGGAGAAGTGAAACACACGTTTGTAAAAGCTTGCCCGGATTGCCATTGGTTTAAAAATACAATATCGAAAAATAGGATTATCAAAAGTAGGGATGATTAACTTGATTATATACAAAGCCGTTACCTTTGGGCGGACGACACTTTGGTAGTGTTGGTGTATTTCAGCAAGGGATAGAAGTGGAAAGCCCGAAGTGAGTTGGGCTTGAGTGTCGGCCGGACTTGGAACGGATAGCCCGGTGGCCCCGAAGTTTCGGGGCCATGCTGCCAAAAAAAAATCTTCGCAAAAGTGTTGTACACTCATACCTTTGAATTTTAAGTTACCATGGAAAAAGACATTCGTATGAAAGACTATTGGTATGAGTTGCCGCCCGATAGGATTGCCATACACCCTTTGCCGGAACGGGATCAATCCAACTTGCTGGTATATCGTGATGGGCAAATCCACCATTCGAAATTTGAACTTCTATCTTCTTATCTGCCTGCCAAAAGCACGTTGTTTTTTAATGATACCAAGGTGATACCGGCCAGGCTTCTATTTCAAAAAGAAACCGGGGCAAGCATCGAGCTATTTTTACTGAACCCGGTGTGGCCCAGTAGCCTTGTTCAGCAAGCTATGGAAGCAACGCATACCACCCGATGGATTTGCGCTATTGGAAACTTGAAACGCTGGCCGAGCCAAACCGTGCTCACCAAAAAAATAAATGACCTTTCTATAAGCACCACGCTCATCAACCGCGAAGAAGGCTTGGTGGAATTTTCGTGGCAGCCTGCGCACATTACCTTTGCGGAAATCATATCTCAAGCTGGGGCCACACCTTTGCCACCCTATTTGAAAAGGCAAGCCGAAGCAAGCGATACGGTGCGCTATCAAACGGTTTACTCAAATCATAGCGGGGCAGTGGCTGCACCAACGGCCGGCCTTCACTTTACTAAAAAAACTTTGCAGGAATTAAAATCATTTGGGCACAGCATTGAGTTTCTTACCCTGCATGTAAGTGCGGGCACGTTTCAACCTATGAAAACGGAGGACCCTAAAGAGCACATCATGCACCGCGAGCAGATGTTGATTGCGCGAAAAACCGTTGAGGCGTTATTGTCGGCCAACAGTACTGTAGCTGTAGGCACTACTTCGGTGCGCACACTGGAAAGTTTGTATTGGTACGGGGTAAAATTGTTGAACGAAGCGCAAACGACATTTGAAATATCACAACATGATTGCCACCAATTGCCAACCGGCATACCCAAAGCAAAAGCGCTGGAAGCGGTGATAAATAAAATGGAAGTTGAGAATATTGAAACCATCACGGGGGAAACTTCCATCATGATTGTGCCGGGTTATACATTTAATGTGGTGGATGCGATGGTCACCAACTTTCATCAACCTGGGTCCACGCTGATTTTATTAGTGGCCGCATTTATTGGGAGTGATTGGAAAGAAGTTTATAAGGAAGCGATTGAAACTGGTTATCGCTTTTTAAGTTATGGCGATAGTTCGCTGTTGTTTCGAAAGGAAGAATAATAGGGAATTGACATTTGACAAAGATTGCAAATTGTCAACTTGCCTACCGGCAGGCAGGTTGGCTTCCTTGTCAATTGTCAACTTATACTAATCCTTCTTCTTGTCTTTATCTTTCTTTTTGTGTTTGATCACTTTTGCTTCCACATGAAAAACCACTTCTTCGCCAATATTTCTGATCAAGTCGCCAACGCGTTCCATCCTGCGGGTGATGGAGAACAACCGGAGGATAATTTTAACGTGGTCGGGGTTTGCCCCGATCAGTGCAACGGCTGTTTTGGAAGCATTTTTGCCGTGCTCGTTCAGGATGGCATCCATTTTTAAAACTTTCATGGCAAGTTGTGTGTCTTTGTCTTTCACGGCCTTGCTCATGTGGGTGAGCATCTCGATGGCTGCGTTAAACATTATTTCGAGTTTAAACTCACCAATTAATTGTATCTCTTTTTTTTGGAGGCTGGAGGATAAAAATCTTGCAAGCACTTTTGCATTGTCGCCAATGCGCTCCAAGTCATTTCCTATTTTCAGGGAGGCCAACACAAAACGCAGGTCGGTGGCCACGGGATTATAAAGCGCCAGTATATTTTCGCAATCCTTGTCGATGGTAAGCTCTAGTGCATTAACCCTTTTTTCAGAAGCGATCACTTCTTTGGCTGCATCCAAATCCGCCTTTGTCAATGCCTTCTTGCATCCTATCAATTGTGAGGTGACTAAATCCATCATCTCAAGAAGGTTGTCCTTGAGGGCTTGCAGTTCCGGTTCTAAGTTCACGATAGTATTCTTTTAGTTTATGGTTGTTACCTGATGTTGCGCAAGTCAGTAAAAATTTCAAAATAACTTCCCCAAAATGACTTGCTTTGGCGAGGCTGAACCTTAGTAGAGATAGCAAGAAGAGAGACAAACCTTATTACCTTATTGTGATTGCCTCTAAAAATCCAAGATAAGGTAATAAGGTTCTGGTTCTATGGCTTATCTTTTTCTACTAAGGTTTTCGACATTCGATGGACATTGATCGAAGTTATTTGAAATTTTTACTCAGAAATTTAACTCTACATACAATCAGTTATTAAAATTAGCCAAATCTTCCGGTAATATAATTTTCGGTTTGTTTGTTTTTTGGGTTGGTGAACAAATCTTTTGTCTTATCATATTCGATCAATACGCCCAAATAAAAAAAAGCGGTGCGGTCGCTGATGCGGGCAGCCTGGTGCATGTTGTGAGTTACGATCACGATTGTGTAACTCTCTTTAAGCTCCCGTATCAACTCTTCAATTTTGGCCGTGGATAAAGGGTCGAGTGCAGAGGCGGGCTCATCCATTAAAATGATGGAAGGCTTTACCGCCAGCGTTCGGGCTATGCATAGCCGCTGTTGTTGCCCGCCCGAAAGCGACAAGGCCGGCTTGTGCAATATGTCTTTCACTTCGGGCCACAGGGCGGATTGCTTCAACGATTTCTCCACCCGCTCTTCAAGGATTTTTTTATCCGACACGCCCCGTATCTTAAGACCGTATGCTACATTTTCGAAAATGGATTTTGGAAATGGATTGGGTTTTTGAAATACCATCCCGATTTTTTGGCGCAGTTCTTCCACGCGCACATTTTTCTTATAAATTTCTTTGCCATCAATCAATATGTCGCCTTCTTTACGGAATCCATCGATGTAGTCATTCATGCGGTTGAACGTGCGCAGAAAAGTTGACTTGCCGCAGCCCGAGGGCCCAATAAAAGCAGTTACCGTATTTTCTTTGATCTCCATGTTTATGTCTTTCAACACATGGTTGGTGCCGTAATAGATATTTACATTATTTG
>JAYVAI010000145.1:0-33482 GCA_043751075.1 Cyclobacteriaceae bacterium
ATAACTTGTACAATTTATGTACGATGTACTTCGGCCAGGGATAGAAGCGGAAAGCCCGAAGCGCGTGGATTTTGTGTGAGGGCCGGACTTGGAGCGGATAGCCCGGTGGCCCCGAAGTTTCGGGGCCAGGCCGCAAATTTTTTTTTAATCCAGAAGTGTACAAGTTATTTTGAAAGTTTTACTAAGCCAATGATCCAAGATTAAAAAGATAAAGCTAACGTGAACTTCAATCTCAAATCTCAAATCAATGTGCCTCAACCGGCTGGCTGCGTACAATGTTTTCATTTTTACGATCCCACTCCACCAAACCATCTTTAAGGCGTATGATGCGATGGGCATAATGGGCAATGTCGTCTTCGTGCGTCACCATGATGATGGTGTTTCCTTTATCGTGAAGTTCGTGGAACAGGCCCATGATATCGTACGATGTTTTTGAGTCGAGGTTACCGGTAGGCTCATCGGCCAGTATGATGGATGGGCTATTGACCAAGGCGCGGGCTATGGCCACACGTTGGCGCTGCCCACCCGAAAGTTCGTTGGGCCTATGGTGATGGCGGTCGCCCAGGCTCACGCTCTCCAATGCACCCATGGCCATTTCATCGCGGTCGCTTTTTCCGTAGCCGGCATAGATCAGGGGCAAGGCCACATTCTCAAGGGCAGTGGCACGGGGCAGCAAGTTGAAAGTTTGAAACACAAATCCGATTTCTTTATTGCGCACTTCGGCAAGCTCGTTCTCGGTCATGTCGCTCACCAATTGATTGTTGAGCCAGTACTCACCATGGGTTGGCGAATCCAAACAGCCTACAATATTCATCAGCGTGGATTTGCCCGATCCGGACGGCCCCATAAAAGCAACATACTCCCCCTTTTCAATTGATATGGTAACATCCTGAAGAGCGTTCACAATGTTGTTGCCCATTTTATACACTTTAGAGATATGGGAAGTTTTGATAATGTTTGGCATAGCTTGGTTTTATTACGCTGTGATGGAGATGGGTTTTAAAAAGTTCAAACTCTATCTCTTGAACTTAGTATTTGCGTTTTGGTTTCAAAAACATTACAAATTGATGAAAATAATTGGGGTTTAAAAAGAATTGTGAGCGGTACAGGGTGAACGACAGTTTCCAAAATTTTCTTTTTTGGCGGCACCCCGATGAAAAATCGGGGCCGGGCTATCCGCTGCAAGTCCGGCCAACACACACTTACAGCGCGCTCCGGGCTTTCCACTTCTATCCCCTTGCCGGATATCGTCACAGAATTTAATTATAGAGCTATTTACAGTGTCATAGGTGCTCTTCTCCTTATGGAATTATTGAAGCAAGTACAATCCAAATCGCAACCTTGTTTCGTGAAGACACGAACCAAGGCGTTTAAAGCACTTGGCATAAATTTGATAATTTTGATGAATCGACAAAATGAAAATTCAATACGCTTCCGACCTTCATTTGGAATTTCGTGAGAACAAACGACTCTTGGCAAAGAATCCATTGAAACCAGTAGGAGAAATTTTATTGCTGGCCGGTGACATCGTGCCCTTTGCCATCATGGACGAGCACGCTGATTTCTTTGACTTTGTCTCCGACCATTTCGAAGCTACCTATTGGGTGCCGGGCAATCACGAATACTATCATTTTGATCTGGCTAAAAAGTGCGGCCTCATTCAAGAAAAAATCAGGAGCAATGTCTCGTTGGTGAACAACACAGCCATCACCCATCGCGGTGTGCGTTTAATTTTCTCTACACTCTGGACAAAAATTGGTATGGCCAACCGGTGGCCGATACAAAAAGGCATGGCCGATTTTCATGCGATTGCTTTTCAGGGTTATTCGTTCTCCCCCGACAATTACAACGACCAGCACAGGCAGTGCCGCCATTTTTTGGAAACCGAACTCTCGAAGAAGACAGAGAAAACAATTGTGGTGTCGCACCACGTGCCCACGTTTTTTCACTACCCAGAAAAATACAAGACAAGTGTATTGAACGAAGCCTTTGCCGTGGAGCTCTTTGATTTGATCGAGCCATCGGGCGTTGACTATTGGATTTATGGCCACCACCATCAGCCCATACCAACTTTTAAAATTGGCAACACATCTTTGGTGAACAATCAACTGGGGTATGTCAGTCATAACGAGCATGCAGGGTTTGATTGGGGTGCCGTTGTTGAAATGAAGTGATTACTCCTTAACAATATTCCACACGCTCGCTTCATCTGTAAGCAGAGTCCCCCGCACATCGGAGTCCCTCCAAACCGCCCGATAAAACCAATAGCAAACTATCTTACTTTCTATCATCCATTATCAATGAATTTTTTTTTGCCCAACGTGTAATATCCGAACGCCTTTGTATCCAATGAATATAAAACCCAAAAAATATGAAAGCATCAATTTTAAGTTCCGTCTTGCTGTGCTTGGCCATCGCTGCCTTTTGCCAACCAACTTCTATTCGTGTGGAGAAATCAGGAAAGGGGAAGCCCATTTTATTGTTGCCCGGCTTTGCCAGCCCGGGTTCTGTTTGGAAGGAAACCATTGGAAACCTAACAGGGTCATTTGAATGCCGGTGCGAGCTGTTTGTTGGGTCTGAGTAAGTTTATTCAAGAACCCTACATATTGCTCTTGCGAAATTTCATATTTCATAATATAAAAAGCAGCATACCCTTTTGGAAAGGCTGCAGGGAGGGAGCGAGCCGTTGCATCATTGAAATCATCTACCCCAGCCACGTCCATGCCGGAAGCATTGTTGTTGCCCAAACTTCCTGAACTGCCACCGCCAACTGTTAAAGCGTTTTCGGAAGTAATGAGAAAGGGTGTGTTCGTTATGCCAGTCTCAAACTGTCCTCGTATGGCGACTGCCGTGCCATCGCCCAAATAAAAAGCACTTGTGGGTATGTACACCATTTCAATGGCAAACACCGCCACTTCTACCAGCTCGCCATCGCAAAGACAGGAAATACGGTAAAGCAGATGAAGGTGGTGTTGAGGTGAGAATCCGCTTTCAATAGTTGTTTATGAAACTCGCCACCAAAACCTCACCCCCGGCCCCTCTCCAGAGGAGAGGGGGGCGTTCCCATTGAAGAAATTTCTTAATCCTGCGGTTTTTTAAAAAATCTACGATCAATATAAAAAGTTCCGAAGGGAACAAAACTTCCCACCAGGAGTATCCATGCCATATCCATCAACTTCCATTTTTTACTTATACCAACTATAAGTGCATAAGAAACAAATATCAAAAACAAACCACCATGAATGGGGCCGATAGCTTTTACCCAGGCAGGGTTATACCAAAAATATTTTAAGGGCATCGCTATAAAAACTAACAACAGCAAAGATGTTCCTTCCAGAAATGCCAATAGGCGTAGCCTTCCCATGCTGGTCTTTAAAAAATCATTCATACTACTTTCGGTCATTGCTTAGGCTACATCTTTAAACTTAGACACAATGGAATTCTCATGTTTTTGTGTACCTAACCTACGTAGTACGCAGTAAATCAATATCCGAAACAAAATCCAAACATTGCTTGATCACACCCTCATCTTTTAATATCCGGTTATGCCCTAACCCTTTTGTGGCCAGCAGCCGGGCAGAAGGAAAAATTTTGATCAGTTCTCGTGCACTAGAAATATCAACATCCGTGTCGTCTTCATCGTGCACGAGCATCAATTTCAAATCGGGAGGCACTTGCGTGATCAGATGAATTGCCGTGAATTCTTCAAAGGGTTTGCCATACCTTTTTTTTATCAGTGCCTTAAAGTTCTCACCGGTTTTCCACGTTCCGCCAAGGGCATTCAAATATGATTTTATGATGCGGTCGGCAATGGTGGGGCTGGCAATGTTGATCAATTTTTTTACCGGCAAGCCCCTTGCTATCGCATACAACGAAGCACCACCACCAAAAGAGTGTGCCATGATGGCTTGGGGAATTCCTTCTCGTGCTGATATTTTTTTCATCACTTCCTCAAACTCTGCAATGGATGTACGTTTCCCCTCCGACTTGCCATGGGCAGGCCCATCGAAACCAATCACGCGATAGCCAGCCTCATTAAACGGTGGAATGAATTTTCGGAATTGCGTGGCGCGCCCTGCCCAGCCATGCGCTACCAATACATACGGCTTTGCTTCGTCACCCCATTGATAGCATTGCACTTTTTTTCCCTCGCAGAGTACCGTGAACGGGTGTGCCGATGTTTCCGTCTCCAATTCTTTTTCGGGAGTCTTGTACCGAAAAGGCGTAAAGAAAATTTTCTCGAAATAGATTCCCGACAACCGGGCAGATATTTTTTCCAGCTTTGGAAAGCCCCAACGGATAATCCGCAAGGGCAACGGAATTTTTACTGGTTTTCTTTTAGTCATGTAAAATATCGAATTGAAACTCGCTGGTGCTGTGCTCAAAGGTATCGAGGTTATAATTCCGTTCAGAAAATAGAACCTCGTTTTTATGAGTAATCAAAATAACTGTTGAGCACCGTGTGCCATAGCCATTGGTTTTTATAAACATAGATGACAGTGCACGCTCGCGCTCAAGGCCAATGCCTGTGTTGGGCAACAATTGATCATTGGCGCGCTGCTCATCATAGAGCAATTGAAACAATGCATTGGGCTGAATATTGGAATCACGTATTGCTGCTTGAAATTTTTCTTTCCCTCGCTGCACTTTTGGCCAAGGTGTGTCAAGCAAGTGATTGCTTAACCCATACACACCGGTTTCTAATTTTTGAATTCCTTTTCTATAATTTGATTGATACCACAATTCATCAGGGTAGCCTGCCAACAAATTAAATCCATTGTATTGTGTGGCCCGCTCAGATACTTTATTTAAATATTGTTCTGGACCATCTTCATGGATCAGAAAATCAGAAACCAATTGCCCCCTTGATGGAGCCGTAGGTTTAAGGTTAGCGAGGTCTCGATAGTTAGTGACCAAACTGATTTTGCCATTTTTGTTCATGGCCATCCAGGTGCCCGAAGCTTCCAGATCGCGGCCGCCTAAAATGTGCGGATGATCCTTCCAGAAATGTGCAGGTGCCGTTTTGCGCGCATAGAATTCATCGCGGTTGGCAGCTACAATAAGTTTGTATTTTGGATGTTGATTGAGGGAAATAAAAATCAGGCACATGAATAATTAATCACGTTTTAAAGGCAGAACTCTATATCTGATCAATTGTTTATCCACTGATACTAGAGCTCCGTTTTCAAGAATGTTCATAACCTGAGGCAACAACATAAGCAATGATTCCAAAATGATTTTCGGTGAAATTGGCTTTTGTCTAAGAGTAATTACTGATGGTTTGGCTTTGCCCGAGAGGCTGATAATTCTTCCGTAATCTAAGTCATGTGTTATGATTATGTATCCATTTGTTGATGCAAATTTAATGACCTCTTCATCGGGCTTGCCATTCAATCCGCACCTATTGCTATGAATGGCATCATATCCAGAAGAAAGCAAGTGTTCTGCCAAAGAGGGTGGAATATTCTCGTTCAAGAGAAATTTCATGAAGCCCTATCTAATGGAATAAATTTATCATCCATCATCAATGAAGCAAATGCAATTGCCTCCATCACATCATCACGGGTAATTCCTTTAAATTCGGAAATGAATTCATCCACAGTCATGCCGCTGCTTAAATAAGAAAGAATAGAAGATACAGGCATGCGTGTACCGGCAATCCTGGGTTTACCAAAGCAGATTTCGGAATCAGTTGAAATGCGCGGAAATTGTGGGTGTTTAAATTCCATGTTTCAAAGATACAATTATGATGGTGAATTTGTTCACGGACATCGCAAGGCATTTTATTCACAAAACAATTCTAATTGTGACGGCAACAATTGAAATGACCTTCGGTGATACGGTGTAATGCCCAATGCCCGGATGCCATCCCGATGCGCTTGTGTTGGGTAACCTACATTCGTATCCCATGCATAACCCGGATATTCCAACGAAAGTTTTTCCATCAACTCATCGCGATAATTTTTGGCGAGCACCGAAGCGGCCGCAATAGAAAGATATTTTCCATCACCTTTTATTACACATTCAAATTTCATTTCATTGTATGGTTTGAAACGGTTGCCATCAATCAATAAAAATTCAGGCCGCACTGTTAACTTATCCAACGCTAAGTGCATGGCTTTGAAGGAAGCATTCAAAATATTTATCGAGTCTATTTCACCGTTGCTCACCTCGGCCACAGCCCAGGCCAATGCATCGTGGACAATATCAACTTGTAAAGCAAGCCTATCTTCTTTGGTCAGTTGCTTCGAATCATTTAATAACTCATGCCGATAATTTTTTGGAAGGATCACTGCTGCTGCCACCACGGGGCCGGCCAAACACCCGCGGCCTACTTCATCGCAGCCTGCTTCCATTAAATCTGGTGTGAACGAAGACAACAACATTTTTCAAAATTCAAGAATCGAAATTCAAAATTCAAGTAGATATGAATCAATTGTCAGTAATATTTTGAATCTTTGAAAAATCATGCATTCGATGGACTTTAATGTTGAATCAAAAATGAACAACTCCTGGAAAACCTTATCCTCAAAAGAGGTATATGATAACAAATGGATTCAGGTGGTGGAGCATCAGGTTATCAACCCAGCCGGAGGCCACGGCATTTATGGGAAAGTTCATTTTAAAAATAAAGCCATTGGCATAGTGGCCCTCGATGAAAATAACAACACGTGGCTGGTGGGCCAGTGGCGCTATCCATTGAACGAATGGAGTTGGGAGATACCGGAAGGCGGTGGCCCCAACGAACTGCACGTGCTCGATTCTGCCAAGCGTGAATTAAAAGAAGAAACGGGTTTAGTCGCCAACCGATGGACCATGATACAACGTACGCATCTTTCCAATTCTGTTTCCGATGAAGAAGGTTTTATTTTTTTGGCAGAAGATGTTGCACAACAGGAAAGCAGCCTTGAAGAAACTGAAGCCGATATGAAAGTTTGGAAACTGCCATTTGCCGAGGCCCTTGAAATGGTATTAGACGGAAAGATCACCGACAGTTTGAGTGTGATGGGGATATTGAAAGTGGCGCGTATGAAGAGAATTTAGGATTCAGTATCCAGCATCCAGTATTCAGAATCAACCATCCAGAATCCAGAGTCAAGTATCCCTCGCAATGTCAGCTCTTAGCATATATCGTTCACACGCGCGCCCCAATTTCCTTCTTGCCTATCCGGTTATGCTGAGCATGCTCGGTCAGGTAATGACGGGTGTGGCCGATAGCGTGATGGTAGGCTGGACGGGCACGGTTCCGTTGGCGGCAGCTTCATTGGCCAATATCTTTTTTTCCATTCCACTTTTTTTTGGTGTGGGTGTGTCGTATGCCATCACCCCACTGATCGCGCAAGCAGAAGGAGCCAGCGATCAAAAAAAAATAATTGACACATTAAAAAATGGAGCACTGATAAATCTTATAACAGGATTCATTTTAGTGATCATGATTTTTTCTGTGGAGCCTTTCATGCACTCGATGGGCCAACCGGATGAGGTAGTGACACTCGCCATTCCATACCTCAGCATCATTGCCATTTCCATTATCCCCACCATGATATTTCAAACCTATCGGCAATTTGCCGAAGGGTTGCAACGTACACGCATGGCCATGATCATTGTGGTGGGCAGTAATTTACTCAACGTACTTCTCAACTATATTTTAATTTTTGGAAAATTAGGTTTCCCCGAAATGGGATTGAACGGAGCAGGCTGGGCCACGTTGATTTCGCGCGTGGTAATGGCGGTCAGTATGATGCTGTATGTGTATTACGGAAAAAAATTTATTGCTTACAAAGCGGGCTTTTCCATTGGCAACTATTCTCGGTCATTGATAAACAAAATGCTGCACATCGGCTTGCCGGCAGGGTCACAATTTATTTTTGAAGCGGGTGCGTTTGGGTTCTCCGCCATTATGATGGGTTGGATCGGTACCACTGCATTGGCCGCGCATCAGATTGCCCTCAACTTGGCCACCATCAGTTATATGACCACGTCTGGGCTTGGTGCTGCAGCTACTATTCGAGCGGGAAATTTTTGGGGCCAACGCGACAAAAATAATTTAAGGGCCTCGGCTTTCACCATGATTGGAATGGCAATTATGCTCATGACCGCCTGGGCACTGCTGTTTATTTTTGGAAGATATTTTTTGCCTTCACTCTATATTAATGACATGGCCGTGATTGAACTTACAGCATCGTTATTGATCATTGCCGCCTTCTTTCAATTGTCGGATGGCATCCAGGTGGTAACAGCTGGAGCTTTGCGCGGATTGCAAGATGTGAAAGTTCCGTCTGTTTTGATTTTTGTTGCCTATTGGATAATTGCGTTGCCTCTCGGCTATTGGTTTGCGTTTCCGTTGCAGATGGGTGCCAAAGGTATTTGGATAGGATTATCCATAGGCCTCACACTTACGGCCACGGCTATGGTGGTGCGGTTTAATAAACTCTCCAATAAAAAACTGTGAGTTTCCACACAAGTAGCGAGTCAGGATTTTGTTACGATTTTTTTTTGGCATCCTGCCATGCGAGGCGCAATGGCACCGGGCTGTCGGCAGTCGCCACCAAACGCGCAAATCCATTTCGGGCTCCAACAATGCCTCCATCCCTGGCTGATCTACCCACCTTTACCTGTCATATACCCAACTGTAAATTCAAAACTTTCCCTAACTTTAATTCAAACTTAATTTTTATGGAAGAACTATCGCGCCCGGTGCGCTACTCGCAAACCACCATCACCGAATTGATGATTCCTTCGTATGCCAACTTTGGCGGAAAAATTCACGGGGGCATTTTGCTTTCGCTGATGGACAAAGTTGCGTATGCTGCTGCCAGCAAACATGCAGGCACTTATTGCGTTACCGTGTCCGTTGACAAAGTAGAGTTTCTTCAACCGGTGGAAGTGGGCGAATTGGTTTCCATGCACGCATCGGTAAACTATGTAGGCCGCACTTCGTTGGTGGTGGGCATGCGCGTAGAATCTCAAAATATAAAAACCGGTGCCGTCAAACACACCAATTCTTCCTTCTTCACCATGGTGGCCAAAGATGATGACAACAAACCGATGATGGTGCCACAACTGATACTTGAAAGCAAAGAAGATGTGAAACGTTTTATCGAAGCATTGCGGGTGAAGGAAATAAAAAATGCTATGCGCGAACAGATGGACGATGCCAAGTCGCACATAGAAGTGGAGCGGGCGCATGAAATTTTGAAAGGAGAGCGGTGCAAGATTGTGTATGAGTAAAATTTTTGGTTCGTAAGGATTTTAATGATGAGTCTGAATAAAGATTGGTTTGGAAAATTTGTTTCGTGGGGAAACGAACCAAAGCCGAGATGGTGCTATTAATACCATATTAATCCTACTTCCAATTAATGAAAATGTCATCGCGGGCGAGGGTGTTCAACCTTTATCATTATTGAAAATATTCAACTCGACCCGCGATCCCGACAAAAAAAGATTGGCGCAATCTTAATGGGATTCCGGCCTGCCTGTCCGGTAGGCAGGGTCTCGTTTGCTTGTCAACCAATTGAAAAAAATTCTCCCCTCGCCCAGAATGACACTTTAATGAAAATGTCATCGCTTCGCTAAGGTGACAAAGAGAGCGGTGACTTTCGTTCAGGACTTTGATTATCGGTTTTGATCGCCATAAATTCAGAACTTGACAAAGTAGGATTAATGTGCTGTTATGAAATAGATATTATAAACCCCCTTACGCTTCATACTCATAATATTTTTTCTTCACTATCCACCACGCCACACCGCCACCCATCAGCAGCCCCAGCCAAAAGACTTTGCTCATCACCAATAAAAATGAGAGGAGAAATACAATGAACGTGCGCCTGATGTGTTTGTCCATATCCAATATTCCAATATAAAGTTTAGTGTGCAAATAAAGCAGTGACATGGTTGCGAAAACTATCATAGCCAGTGCGTGGGTCACGGGCACATTATTAACGAGCAACAGAACTGCTTCCGGCACAAGCAGGATCATATACACCAACAGCAGATAACCAAAGCGGTGCCCTAATGAAATGGGCAATCCTCTTACGAACACCAGCGACCTGTCCTCATGCCTCCTGAATTCAAAAACAATCACTGCGTGGGCAACCAATCCAAAACAAAACCCGAGCAGTGGAACCCGCATATCGTAGTGCCCCAAATCAATTTGCATCATACCGATCAGGCAAAGAAGTGAAAATATTTTTGTGGAGAGCATCATCCACGGTTGCTGATTGGTGAGCACGCCTAAGAAAAAAAGTGGAAATGGTTTTGGCCTATTCCATTTTATCACGGGCAATAAATTCCAGTTGGTTTGAATGTGAGAGTTCCTGATTTTGTTGTTTACTACTATTGATGAAGTCACCATCAACAAGGAGTGATAAAGCAACGTGAAACCGGCCACACCGAGGTGGTTTGTTTTTATGGCAACACCCAAAATAAAAATGGTGTAAAAAAGAACGGGTTCATACATCATGGTTTGTGATACCAGCAGTATCCATAAACTTCGATTGCTTTTGAGCTTCGCCATCTCGAACAAAAAAGCATTCTCAGGTTTTGCCAATTGATTAAATGTAAACTGGATTGTACGCAGCACATAGGCGGTCCATAGCAAGCACACTACAGCAAGAAAAACGGGTGACTCAATCACACCATATATCAGCGAAAGGTGGTAATAGACAATCTGAGAAGCCTCCACAATGCCAAACATGAGGAAGAAGATAAACAAGAGCAGCCCGGCATTTTGCTCGTAGAACTTCGCCACCAGCGTTTTGATCACCACAACCATCAGCCTGCGCATAGCTGATGATTTTGTATGGACATCTCTGCGATTAAAGGAAGTTGCTCTTGATCAAGTGCCTGATGAGATGTAAAAATTATTTGAGTGCCGTTCTGAATGCGATCACGCATAAGGTGATACAGGATTTTTTGCGAGGCAACATCTAAGGTAACGAGAGGTTCGTCCAACAAAATCAATTCAGGATTTCCTAAAAATGCCAACACTAAAGAAAGTCGCTTGATCATGCCGCTTGAATAAGTACCAATTTTGTTTTTGTAATAAGTATCAACCCCCAATGCATGGATCAGTTTCTCCGATTGTACTTTACCTCCCTGCCGTATCTTTTCGTGAAAATCTACCAAGTCGAGGCCGGAGAGAAAAGTAGGATAGAGCGGCTCGGCTTCGGCATAATTTACTTGCTGCCGGTAGTGCAAGGGATCCTTCTTCAAACCGATTGACCCGATTTCTATTTCACCTTCGAACGGAATTATTCCTCCCGCAATTTTGAGCAGTGTAGTTTTTCCACTTCCGTTGATGCCCTTCAACCAGATCAGTTTTTCTTCAAGCTTGGCAGACGGAATATCAAGGATGATTTGATTGAAATATTTTTTCTTGAGGTTTAGGATTTTAATCATGCCTGGAAATTTATTTTATGAACGTTGAAAATCTGTTGGCGTTTTATGTCCATCAACGTGCTAACTACTATCAGGTTATATCTTCACCCCGATCACACCTCTAAAAATCCCCTGCTCTTGTTTAATCTCAAACTTGTCGTCATGCAACCGCATGATCTGATCACATATCCACAGGCCCATGCCCAACCCCGCGCTAAGTTCATTTGATTTTTGAAACTCATCTTTCAAATTTTCAAAATTGGCAACAGGCGAATCTAATGGATTGGCAATGCACAATTCAAATCCATCATCCTTTTTTTCGAGCGATATGGAAACCACTGCTTCTGCGGGACAGAACTTAACAGCATTTTCTAAGAGGTTTGAAATAACCGTTTCGATTTTATCGTGATCAAAGTCTGCCAAAAATGCCTGCGCGTTTTCGTGCAGGGTAAGTCGCAGTTGGACCCCTCTATTTTTTGTTAAATATTTCACGCGCTTCATAGACGCGTATATAACTTCGTCTAATTTTCCCTTGCTCTTTCGCACCACAAGGGTTTCACTTTTCAACTGGCTTATCAACAAAAAATCCTGAATCACCCGACCAAGCCTTTCCACTTCCTGAAGTTGACTTTGCAACAACTTGATACGGGCCTCATCCGCTTCTTGCTGCAACGCCACCGAGAGTTCGGTCTGCATTACTGCAAGCGGTGTTTTTAACTCATGGGCCGCAGAGGCGAAAAAATTTGTCTGGTTCTTTATAGAGCTTTCTATCCTTCCCAGCATTTCATTTATCGCTGTTGCCAATTGCCTGTTTTCGTCTTCCGAAGTCGGCACGGGCACACGCTCAATACTTTTTGAGGCGTTGATGCGTTGCGCTGTCTGTATGATTTTTTTTATGGGCCTAAGTGTGAACCCCGAAACAAAATAAACCAACAGACCGGCCACTATGATCGAAGCAGCATTGGCTGCAAAAAGATATTTTTTTAATTCGCTCAACTGCGATTCGAGGCGTTGATTGTTTCTTCCTATTGAAAAAATCAATTGTGCGTGGCTGTATTCTATCGGCTTGGTCAGGGTAACAATTTTAAACGTGTCAAACTCAACCACGGGCTGCCAAGGTATGCGCGATATGAACACAGGAAAATCGGGGGAAGCAAAAAGTGAATCGCTTTGCATATCCCTTGCCACACTAAGAAATATGGAATACCCAGCAGATGGCAGTGGCACTACGTGTGGATCGAGGCGCACCTGATTAAAAAGCCGCTCACCTTCCGATGTAAGCTCGCGCGTGTCGGCTGCTATTAAAATTTTCTTTACGTTGGAATAGATGATTGAATTTACCGGAAGGATAATAATGACAAACACGCCAATAAAGAGCAATGAGGTTTTGCCCTGAAGGCCAATAAAATTTTTCTTTGCGAGCAATGTCAACTGCGGATTATTTCCCCCTCAATATAATATCCCGCGCCCACTTTTGTATGGATTATATTTTGATCTTCCAATTTTTTTCTGAGTTGCGAAAGGTGTACTTCAATTACGTTGCTGCCCATGTCGAAATTAACTTCCCATACTTTTTCTGCTATTTCTGTTTTTGAAACCACGCGGTTGCAGTGGGTAAGCAATAATTCCAACAACGAAAATTCGCGCTTTGTCAATTCAATTTCTGTTTGGTTTGAAAATACTTTCCTCGTAAGCAAATCCATTTCAAGGCTTCCCATTTTTAACCGGGTAAAACTCCTGGGCTGGCCTTTGCGCGTAACGGCCCTGATGCGCGCCAATAATTCCCCGAAGTCAAAAGGTTTTTTTATATAATCCACGGCTCCCTTATCCAAGCCCTCAATCACGCGGTCGGCACTGTTGAGCGCACTGATGATCATCACCGGTATTTTTATATTGAAACGCTTCAGATTATCCAGCACATCAAATCCGGAAAGGCCGGGCAACATCAGGTCGAGAATAATGAGATCGTATGGTTCGGTGGCAGCCAGATCGAGCGCATCACTTCCATTGGCAACACTATCGGTTACGTACCCTTGCTGTTCCAATCCCTTGCGGATAAATTCGTTGAGCTTTGGCTCGTCTTCCACTAATAGGATTTTCATGGCTCGAATAGTGAAAACTCTTTTCCGCTAATTACAATTTTTTCAGGCGTGATGATGCGATAGTCACGCTGATAAATCTCCCCCTCTATCTTAATGCGTTCTTTGCCGATTACAGTGATCTCCTCACCTTTCTTCAAACTCAAACCCAATTGGAGCGCGACTAGATCATGCACTTCCACAAAGCATTCAAGCCCCACCATAATGCCTGTCAGTTTGCCATTTTCAGTCTTGTTCACTTTGGTAATTTTTCCTGTTACTTCCACCGCCTTATGATCGTGCTTTACATCGGCACCGCCATAAAATCCAAACTGGTTGATATATAATGTGTCGCGGGCATTCGTTACTGCATGAAGTTCGGGCGGGTGCAACTGACCTGTTGCGGCAAAGAAGTTATCGTAATAAACATTTACGGATTCACTGTCTGATAAAAATGCTTTGACCCGTTTTGCTTCATTGCTGGGAAATGAAACGTTGAACGTATTGCCGTCACCCGTTATAAATTTTACACCGATGCAGACAAAATTTTGTTTGAACAAATAAGAATAAGGCTTTGCTGAAGTTTTTGTCATCTCACTAAAGTGATACACTTCTTTCACTCCCTCTATGGGATAGACGTAACCTTCGGTGGGGCCCATTCTCAATCCTCCAAAAGAGACAACATCATTGGGTTTGATTGATTCCATTCGATAAAGTTCTTTAATGACAACATCATTGTAGCCTACCAATCCATTTTCAAAAACCAACCCGCAGCGAAAACCATTTTGCCAGTAGTCAGCCACTACCCTTTTGTCAAGGAAAACTTTATAGACCATTCGCACATCATTAGATTTTGTTTCAGGAAGCGCTATCCACTTATCGTTAACTTTCAATTCAGTGATGTAATTGTAAAAAAGATACCAAGAGAGTAACTTATTTTTTTCATCAAGCTCCTTCGCTAATGACCTTAAGTGAATGTTTACGTTAGCTTTTATCGTAACCTCATCCCCTATCTTGAGATTTTCCATAATCAATGCAGCGTGATAAGCATAAAAGGAAAAACCTTCCTCTCTTCCGTTAACATCCACAATCAAATGGGCAAGCGCAAATCTATATCCGGGCACTATCGATTTCACAACCCCGGTGAATTCCTGTATTTCAAATCTCGGCTGGGCAATCAAGGCAACCGGGAAGAGCAGAAAGATAAATGTACCTCGTAAAAAATTCATGACTTTCGTTTTTCTTTCGAAAGTAATATTTCTCGCTAAGGCCAACCTGAATTTAAAATTAAGGTTTCTTAAGGTAGAGTTTGGTTGTTGTTTAGTGAGGGTTCTAAAATAACCTGTACAATGTCAAGTTTCGTCTTCACTTTAGAACGATCCTCAATCAGTGGTGTGTCGCACAACATCTTCCGCGAAGCGGGAGATGACGTTGGACAAGTGCGCAAGTTATTTTTACATTTTTTCTTAGTCCTACTTTGTCATGTTTACACACACACATTGAAATCGAAGCGTTCCCCTCTCCTCTGGAGAGGGGTCAGGGGTGAGGTCAGAGTCGGGCAAATGATCTCTCCCATCAAGACACTCTCAATGAACTTTGCTTTGAAAACCTCACCCTGGCCCTCTCCAGAGGAGAGGGTGACGCTCGGTTGAAACTTTGCGTTTAATTTTAAGTTCATGCTTTACATTTATTTAATCAACAAAAAGTGGGGGGTGACATTCGTTCGGGACTTATCTTTTTGATGATCCCTTTAACCTCATTGTATAGAACTTGACAAAGTAGGATTAGCCAACAAGAAATTTAGCGGACGATTTTTTTAGGGCTTCCTTTTTTTCGGCTGCCATTGGGGCTTTGCTTATATGAATTATCAGTTCTGCCATTACCTCTGCGCGATAGCCTAATTTTTTAATAATGCCTGAGCAAAATTTGATTTCGTTTTCAAACAACCGCTCATCCACTTTCATTAGCTGAACAAGCGTGAATACATACTCAAACTTCTGGTCGGCAGTCAACTTATCTGGAATGACAATTTCATGAGAGTTATAAAATAGCGTTTCGGCAGAAGACGTGGGAAAGCCATTGGCCTTGGCTATGTTCCTGATGTAGTCTTTCTCGTTCTCGGTAAGATTGCCATCCATGCTGGCGAGGTTAACTAAAAGTTTTAGGTTTTCAAGGAGTACCATGTTTGTATTTTTTTCAAGATAAATATAACTCAAATCCATTATCTTACCATTACTTAACTGGTGTTATTCACTTCGTGCCCCGATTAAATGCGCAACACCAGTTATTTAAGAAACGCCAAAACAACTCAATGAATTTTTTAGCGCATTTGTATTTATCCGGCAACAATCCCGAAATCATGGTTGGCAACTTCATGGGCGATTTTGTGCGTGGCCGCAATGTGCGCAATCAATTTAAAGCCAACATTGCACTGGGCATAGAACTGCACCGCGAGATTGACCACTTCACCGACAGCCACCCCGTGGTGATGGAAAGCAAAAAAAGATTGCGCCCAAAGTACAGGCACTATGCGCCCGTTATAGTGGATATGTTTTACGATCACTTGCTGGCCGCCCACTGGAAAAATTACCACCACCAGTCGCTTGCTCACTTTGCCGAGTATGCTTATTCGGAATTAAAAAAACAGGAGCTTATTTTGCCGGAGCGTGTGTTGCAGATGATGCCCTATCTGGTGAAAGGAAATTGGTTGGTAAGCTATGCGCAGCGCGAAGGCATTCACCGCGCCCTTACGGGGATGTCGCGCAGAACTCCCTACGATTCTAAAATGGATGAAGCTGTTTTTGACCTGGAGAAGTGGTACACTGAATTTGAAAGCGAGTTCGTGTTGTTCTTTCCTGAACTAAAAAAAATGAGCGATTCCTTTTTGATTTCAAAAAAAGCCGGTGATCAAAGTGTATAGAAAGGAACCTTGGTCTCTTTCGCTCCAAGCGATTGAAGGTACTCCGCAACCTGTTTAGATCCTTCCCCGCCTTTTTGCGCATGATGTAACATTGTGAACCCATGCGGCCCTTTCGAATTCAATAATCCCGGATTAAACGTGAGCACATTTTTCACCGTATCAAGATGGCCGAGCATGCAGGCCAAATAAATATTGTAGCGCGCACCCTTGCCCAACAAATAGGTTGCTATCTCTTTGTTGCCCACATGGCCGGCCGCTTCAATCCCCGATTCGAAATCGCCACCGCCCCAATCGAATGACGCATGCAATAGCAGATGATCGCCATCCAACATTTCTTTAACACGATCAAACTTGCCATGGCACACCCCGACAAATTCTTTCACAGCTTCCAACTTGAGCGGTGGTGGCTTTTCGGGCTGCTGGCTTTGCGCTGAAATAAATGGAAGCGGCATAAAAATACCTGCTGCCCCCAATACGGTTTTCCTTAGAAAATCTTGGCGATTGATGTTGTGTGGTTTCATGGGATGTGGTTTATATCTACCTATACGTGGAGTCAAATAATATGGACAGGGTATTTTTGTCAGAGGCTTTTGGCTTACAGGCACGGATTGAATAGTGAAGCAATCGGCCTAAACCCAACTACCTTTACTTGATCTCCACACTCACCTCGCTGCTATCTGCTCCGTTCACAAATTTCACTTTATATTTCCCTTTGGCAGCATACTTTAAAACAGTGGAAGAAGGTGCAGGCTTGGCTTTCCCTTTTGCAGGAACAGGAGCAACTTCATTTATTTTCACATCCCACGAAAGTGAATGAAAACCTACTGTACCCGCTCCACGTAGTGATCGCACCAAATTATTTTTTTCATCATACACTTCTGCTTTCACTTCGGCAACAGGCTTGCCTACATAATATAAAATGGATGTGCCCGGAATATTTTCTTTCGACCAGGAAAATTGCTTTTGCCCCCAGCGTTCACTAAAGCGAATGCTCTCCACAGCAAATGCCATCAATGATTTTTTTACATCCTTCATTGCCTGCAATGGTTTTACATCGGCCACAAATATGCTGCGCCCGTGCGTGGCCACCACCAATTCATTTTCGCGCGTGTGCACCATCATGTCATAGCTCGATACATTCAACATCTGGTTAAAGAAATGCCAGGTTGTGCCATGATCTAAACTTACATACGTTCCATGATCGAGCCCGGAATACAGCAAGTCAGCGTTCACAGGATCTTGAACAATTACATTTGCCACCGACTCAGGCAAATCGCCTCTGATGCTCTTCCATGTTTTGCCATAGTCGTTGCTCTCATAGAGATAGGTTTTAAATTCATCGTTGCGATAGCCATTCAACGAAACAAACACCGTTGCCTTGTTGTGCGAAGAAGCAAACACGCTGCTTATCCACCGGGCCACAGGCAGGCCACTGTTGATGGCATCCCAACTTCCTCCACTATTTTTGCTCACCCAAAGATTTCCATCGTCCGTGCCCACGTAGAGCAATCCAAATTGCAGTGGCGATTCGGCAAGCGTGCTGATAGTTGAAAATGGAACGTTGCCCTGCGGCTTATTTTTTGTAAGGTCACCACTTATTGCTTCCCAATCCTCGGCCTTGTTCATGCTGCGATACAGTCGCTGCGCTGCCATGTAAACAATATCGGGATTGTGTTTGCTCAGTATCAACGGTGTGCGCCAGTTCCAACGGTTGGCCACTTCACCAATTTCATGTTGTGGTGTAATGCGCGTGTTTTTCTGTTTGTCCAATTCAAGTTTAGAATAATTTCCAAACTGCAAACCGGCATACACCAATTTACTGTTGCGCGGATCGGGTGCCACATACATGCCATCGCCACCATATATGCGCTCCCAATGTTTGGTGCGGTTGGGCACCGACTTAGAAGAACCTCTCAACACACCATTATCCTGAAGGCCTCCATACACATTGTACGGAGTTTCCATATCCACATTAACGGTATAAAATTGCCCCACCGACATGTTGTTGATGTGGAGCCACGTGTCGCCCTGATCATAAGTTTGATATAAGCCTCCGTCATTTCCCATCAGCATGTGCTTGGCATCTTGTGGATTGATCCAAAGAGCATGATGATCACTATGCATAGTTTCCAGCGTATCAATCTCGGCCCAGGTTTTTCCACCATCCGAAGATTTGAGCATGGGCACACCATAGATAAAAACATCTTCGGTGTTGGAAGGAGAAACACGCAGCTCACCAAAATAATATCCGTAAGTAAAATACACCCCGTCAATGTCAATTGCATGCGTGCGCTTCCACGAAAGCCCGCCATCCTCCGACCGATATACTTCCGCGCCTTTTATTTTTGTGCTGAACAAATCCGAGTTGGCATCGGCATCAAAATATTCCGCTATATTTTTCGGCTTATACGTGCCTTCGCGCACATCTTTTTTCACCCGTAGTGCAGTGTACTTTTGCGGAAGCCTGCTGTCTTTCAATAAGTCATCCAATTTTTTATCATCGACAGTCAGAAAATTTTCTACCGTCATGTTTTTCAAATCCTGCAGTTTCAATTTTCCATCATCGGGTTTCTTTTTGTCATCCTTTACCGGTTCTTGATTATCAATGATGGCGTACACCACATTGGGCTGGCTCCAGCAAACATCCAACCCGATGCGTCCGGCAAATTTCCCTTGCGGGAAACCGTCCACCGATTTCTTCCAGGTGTCGCCTCCATCTTCCGATCTATAAATTGCTGAACCAACGCCATTGCCTTTGAAGTCCCACGCTTTGCGCGAGCGTTCCCAACTTGCGGCAATAAGTTGTTTAGGATTCTGTGGATTGATAACCAAGTCTGATATGCCCGTGCTATCATTGAGATACAATGTTTTCTTCCACGACTTGCCACCATCTGCTGATTTAAAAATTCCACGATCGCTATTGCTGGAATAAAGAGCACCCAACGAAGCAACCCACAATATGTTATTGTCTTGCGGATGGATGAGCACGCGGCTGATATGGTGTGTGCCGGTGAGGCCGATGTGGCTCCAGGTTTTTCCACCATCGGTTGTTTTGTACATACCCGATCCTGCATAGGTAGAGCGGCTTCCGTTTTTTTCGCCTGTGCCCACATATAAAATTTTTGAATCTGATTGCGACAGTGCAAAGTCGCCAATGCCCAGTGCATCGAGTTGGTCAAAGAGTGGTTCGAACGTGATACCATTGTTGGTGGTTTTGAAAACTCCTCCCGATCCATATCCCACATAAAATTCCTTTGTGTTTTTTAAGTTCACTTCAACATCCACAATGCGGCCGCCCTGCACCGTGGGGCCAATGTTGCGAACAGGAAATTCTTTGAGCAACGAGTTATCTTCGCGGTGCTTTCTTTCTTTATACGAGGCTTCTATATCCGCTAAGGCCGTAGGTTGTGCTTGCGCGATGGAAATGCAAAACAAGAGTGCGAGGAGTGTGTTGATTTTTCTCATTGGCTTAAGGTGTAATGGATTCTGGAGTTGATGCTCTGTTGGAAATTATTTTTTTAAAATTAGTCATTTCCTACCTTGTGGTTTTCAATATTTGCAGGCAATTATTTTAGCGGCCTCAAACACATCACTATGTTCAACGACCCGGAATTAAGCGGAAAATATCTCGGCACCATTTCACAAGACTTTGTGAAAGTATCGGACATCATTAAAGATGCATCCTATCAGATAAGGAAGTCGGGGTTTGAATTTCCCATTTTTCCAATCTCAAAAACGGAAATCCCCATCGGGCAATTGCTGATCCCCAAAGAACCGTTGCACCTCGAGTGGAATTACAACGCTTCATTTCTGAATGAATTTGTGCAGCGCGAGTTGGTAGCTGCCGATAAAGAAGAGGAATTCAAAAACAATTATAGAGATCCGGACGAATTCTGCTGCCTGTTTGTTGTGGACAATGAGTTTACCAGTTTTGTTTACATTCCGTTTCCGGAGGATTGAAATAAATTGCCCCCGATAGCTATCGGGGGCAAAAAGCAATTGACAATAAATTTTAAAGGACTTTAGTCCAAGCATAAACAGTGATAGCCTAATCACTTACACGTGTTAGTGGTTTTGATTTTAATCCTAACTTTGTGACAAAAATTCAGATTGCCACATGGTTGATACATTAAAAATTACCACTTCAAAGGTTTCAACATCGCGGGTGCATGGTGTTGACTTTGCCCACCTTCCTTTTGGAAAAGAATATACCGATCACATGTTTATGGCCGATTACCGACAGGGTGAATGGAAAAATTTTCGCATCCTTCCCTATGGATATATGCCCATAAGCCCAGCCTCGCCCGCACTGCATTATGGGCAATCTATATTTGAAGGGATGAAGGCATATGCTTCTGCTTCGGGCAATGAAGCGCTTGTTTTCAGGCCGATCGACAACTGGAAACGGATGAACATTTCAGCAGAACGTATGTGCATGCCCGCTATACCAGAAGATTTGTTTATGGAAAGCATTTCGGCCCTGATCGACTTGGACCGTGCATGGATACCAAAGGCCGAAGGCAGCTCGCTTTACATCCGTCCGTTTATGTTTTCGGCAGACGAGTTCATTGGCATTCGGTCCTCGGAGGATTTCACGTTTATGGTCATGCTCAGTCCAACGGGGCAGTATTACTCTGCCCCTGTAAAAGTGAAAATAGAAACGCACTTCACCAGAGCGGTGGAAGGTGGCACCGGATATGCCAAAGCCGGTGGAAATTATGGTGGCGCAATCTATCCCACTAAACTTGCGCAAGACAAGGGCTACCAACAACTTATTTGGACAGATGGCAAGACCCACCAATATGTGGAAGAAAGTGGTACCATGAACGTGATGTTTGTGATCAACGGAGTGTTGGTGACACCCGCAGTGAGCGACTCCATCCTGGCGGGCATTACCCGCCAAAGTGTGTTGGACTTAGCACGGCATTGGAAGATGCCCGTTGAGGAAAGAAAAATTTCTGTTAAAGAATTGGTGACTGCCTTACAGAAAGGTCATGTAGAGGAAGCATTTGGTGCCGGCACTGCGGCCACCATTGCACACATAGAATTGATAGGCCATGAAGGAAAGGATTATCTGTTGCCACCAATCGGTGAACGCAAGTTTGCACATAAAGTATATGATGAACTTGAAAACATCAAGCGCGGCAAAAACCCTGACTTGTTTGGATGGATTTTTCGGGTGTAAGGGTTGATTCGTTGATCGGTTGATTTGCTGATGCGATGATTTGATGACGGATCCATCTGAATGGCAAACAAAATTGAAAACTCGCGGCAATGAGATCAATCGCAATAATCTTTTTTCTGATAATGCCGGTTGCGTTTCTTCAAGCCCAGAAGCAACTCATCTTGCTCAAGGGCGAAACGGTTGTGGCCCGCTACACCGAAGGAGAGTATTTTCGTTGCAAACTCAAGAACAAAGAGAGGAAGGAAGGCAAGCTCATTCACCTTACCGAAACGCAAATCATTACTTCCAACGACACACTGCTGATGGCATCGGTCCAATCCATAAAACTCCGGAAAAGAAAAATAAACCCGACCCGGGGTTTTGGTGGATTGCTTTTGGCAGGTGGCCTTGGATATTTATTTATTGGCAGCCTAAACGCATTGGTATTGAACAATCAAACCGGTGCCGCCAGCCAGGATCAAGTTGTTCCGTTGGCCATTTCGGCAATGGGTGCCTCTATGCTGTTTCTGCACAAGCCATACAAAAAAGTGAAGCGGCATTCGCTGCGCGCGATTGATTACACATCACGCTTCTATGAACTGAGGAAGTGAGCGTAGTTTGTTAAGTGGCGAGACTTTATAATAAAACTTTCAAAATAACTTCCCCAATTCCCCCTTAGTAAAACTGAAAAAATAACTTGTACAATTCTGGCTTGCGAAAAGATATTTAGCGGCCTGGCCCCGAAACTTCGGGGCCATTGGGCTATCCGTTCCAAGTCCGTCCTCCCACAAAATCCACGCGCTTCGGGCTTTCCTCTACTATCCCTGGCCGAAGTGCATCGTACATAAATTGTACAAGTTATTTTGAAGGTTTTACTTAGAAATTTAGACTCTTAAATCTTTGCAAACTTCAATCGCAAGCTGTTGCTCACCACACTTACTGAACTCAACGCCATGGCTGCTCCGGCAATCATGGGGTCGAGCAGGAAACCATTGATAGGATACAGCACACCCGCAGCAACTGGTATTCCAATCACATTGTATATAAACGCCCAGAATAAATTCTGACGAATGCCCATTACCGTTTTAGTGGATAAGTTCAATGCCTTGGGAATAGAATTTAAATCGGAAGTGATAAGGGTCATCTTGGCAACGTCCATGGCAATGTCAGAGCCTTTGCCCATGGCTATGCTCACATCGGCTTGAGCGAGTGCGTGCGAATCGTTGATGCCATCGCCAACCATGGCCACTATTTTACCTTCGGCTTGCAGTTGTTTTACAAATTCAGCTTTGTCGGAAGGGAGCACTTCGGCTTTGTAATGTTTCAATCCCACTTGTTCGGCAACTGCCTTGGCTGTTTGTTGGTTATCGCCTGTTAGCATATACACGTCAATGCCTTTGTTCTGTAATGTTTCAATAGCCGATTTGGAAGTCTCTTTTATCTTATCGGCAATAGCCACGATGGCCAGCACGCTTTTTTGGTTCGCAAAATAGATGACAGTCTTCGCCTCCTGTTGCCAGAACAAAACGTTGGTTTGTATATCGCCAGGTATGGAAATGTTCTCATCGTCCATCAGCTTCTTATTGCCCACGAAATAATTGATTGAGTTAACATTGGCTTTTACACCCTTACCGGTGATACTTTCAAATGAACTCAGGCTTGTGGACTTAGCGTTTTCTTCTTTCAACTTTTCAACGATAGCCTGCGCCAAAGGATGTTCGGACTGCACTTCAATGGTGTACAAAATATTTTGCAAGTCGTCTTGACTGCTTGAAGCGGTCTGCCGGCTCGGATCAACCCAATGCATGTTGGTGACAGCGGGCTTGCCTTCGGTGATGGTTCCGGTCTTATCTAAGATGATGGCATTTACTTTATGTGCCAGTTCAAGGCTCTCGGCATCTTTGATCAGTATGTTGTTCTCGGCACCTTTACCAACACCAACCATAATGGCAGTGGGTGTGGCCAAACCCAACGCACAAGGACAAGCAATCACTAAAACTGTAACCGAAGTGAGCAAGGCGTGTGTGAAGGCATTGTCCCCACCAAAAATCATCCAGGTTATGAAAGTCAAAATAGAAATGCCAATCACGATGGGAACGAAAATCCCCGCAATCTTATCTACTAATTTCTGAACCGGTGCTTTGCTACCTTGCGCTTCTTGTACAATTTTAATAATTTGTGCCAGAATGGTATCGCCACCCACTTTTTGTGCTTCAAACTGAAGGCTGCCTTTTTGATTGATGGTTCCGGCAAAGACTTTATTGCCAGCTTTCTTTTCAACGGCCACAGGCTCGCCCGATATCATGCTTTCATCCACAAAAGAAGAGCCTGACAGCACGGCACCATCCACGGGAATTTTTTCTCCAGGCCGCACTAGCAATGTATAGCCAACCTTCACCGAGGCAATAGGAATTTCTTTTTCTGTTCCATCGATAATGGCCCAAACCGTTTTGGGTTGCAGCCCCATTAGTTTTTTTATGGCTGAGCCTGTGCTTGACTTTGCTCTCTCCTCCAACAATTTCCCCAATGAAATAAAGGTGATCACAACAGCAGCCGCTTCATAATAGACATGCGCGTGAAGGCCGCGGTTGTGCCAGAATTCCGGAAAGAAGGTATTGAACATGCTGAACAAAAATGCAATGCCGGTGGAAAGCGCCACCAGCGTATCCATGTTAGCTTTACCGAAGCGTGCTTGCTTCCAGGCATGAACAAAAAATGTACGGCCGAAGTAGAAAACCACGGGAGCAGATAATACCATCGAGATGTAGTTGCCATAAGGCATCGTCATAAAAAACATCCCGATGATCACTACCGGTGCCGAAAGAATGGAAGACCAGATGGTTCGGCTTTTCACTTCTTCATAATGCTTGCGTTGGGCTTCTTCTTTTATGGCTTGCGGATCTTCCACATCTACCACCAAATCATACCCAATGGAACGAACGGCATTTTGAAGATCGGCTGGTTTGGCAATGGTGGGATCATATTCTACCAAAGCCGTTTGGTTGGCAAAGTTTACCGAGGCATCCTTAACCCCGGCAGTTGCTTTGAGCATGGACTCTACGCTAACGGCACAAGCTGCGCAGGTCATTTCAAGTACGGGCAGCGACTGCTTGATCAGCTTGCCGATTTTTTTTGCAGGAGGATTTATAGCTATGGTTGACATAAATTTTGTGTTTGAATTTCAATACAATTATACAGTCGAAACCGTCCGTTGGTTTTATACAATTCCGTCTTTGAGTTATAGGATTACGATTTATGGGTTTCCTTCTCGTTGAGCAAGCCATTGGTCAAAATAAAAAAAGGCTCCTGATCGGGGAGCCCTTCTATTTTTTCAACTTTTTGAATCAAAAAACCTTCGCCACCTTATCATGATACGTCAGCACCCCAATCGAAAGACCGAACGTTATCTCGTGGCTCGTAAACCGCAGGCTTGAGTCCTTGCTCCCCGGCAATTCAAACACATAGCCGAGGTGAAAATTATTATACAGCATCTGCACCAGTGCCCCATACGTTTTGAAGTTGCGTGTAAAAATCCCTGCCGAATAAAACTCGCGGAACGTGAAGGTGGGATTGAGATCAAGTGAAATCGGTGCGCCTTGTGTGCCGCGCAAAAGCACCGAAGGACGGAACCAAAGTTTTTCATTCATCATAAAAGTGTACGAGCCGAAAAGATAATAATGTTGCTTATACAATTCGATGGGCGTACCGTCCAACGTGGTGAACTTTGCGGGTATCAGGCGAGGGACAGAAAGCCCAACGCGAAACTTGTCGTTCTTCAGCATAAGCCCAGCACCGAGGTTGAAACTTATTTCCGAAAAAGAAGCAAAGGCCTGGTCGCCAGCATCGCGGATGGTGAGCGCATCAGGATTGTTATTCTGATTGACAATGCCTGCCTGCATCCCAAAAGAAAGATACGTATCGTTGAATTTTATTTTGTATGAGATAGGTACGGCCACTTCAATATTTCTGATGTCACCTAATTGGTCGTACAGCACTACTAACCCAACACCCATTTTGTTTTGCACGATGGACATGTTGCCACTGAAATTAAAAGTTTGCGGGTTGGCCTCGATGCCCGCCCACTGGGTTCGTGCCTGCACCCGCGCGCTGAACTGATTGTTGATGCCCGCATAAGCCGGGTTGATGGTGAGCGGGTTGTTGAGGTATTGGGCATAGATGGGGTCTTGCTGGGCAGAAACATTTTGATACAAACACAACACGAAGAAAAAAATTGGGATTAGCTTTTTCATAAGAAGTTATTTTGAAGTGTGGCAACATGGAATGACGGGAATAAAATTTCTATATTTGATTACAGAAAAACAAAATTGAATATGGAACGGATTGTAATTCAGGTGGACGAAAGAGCCGGCAAAATTTTCCGCAAGCTTAGTTTTGACAAACAACAGCAGATTTCCGATGTTGTGAGCATGTGGTTGAAGCGAGCGGCCAATGATGCTACGGCTGCCGATTATAGAAAGCAATTGGATGAGTTTGGGAGCAAGGCCATTGCCAATGGGCTGACCCCCGAAATACTGGATGAATTGCTGAAGCAAGATGACTGACTCTTTTGTTTTTGATACAAGTGCTTTGATAAGCGCCCATTTAATTCCCCACTCTGTTAGCCGTAAGGCATACGACAAAGCATTTAGCTTGGGCTTTATCGTTTTTTCAAAACCCACCTTCCAGGAATTTGCCGTTACCTTTTCACGGGAAAAATTTGAACGGTACCAGCCTCTTGATGAGCGTTTAAAAATGATTTCATTGGTCGAGCAAAGGGGACACTTGATGGATGTTACGGTCAAGTTTAAAGTATGCAGGGACCCAAATGATGATATGTTTCTCGAGCTGGCTGTTGATGGCAAAGCCTCCGCAATAATTAGCCGTGACCCTGATTTGTTGGTACTCCATCCGTTCGAGGGTATCGCAATTGTTTCGCCCGAAGATTTCCTAAAGAAATTTTGAACCATAGTTTTTAGTAGTTGACAATTGAAAATAGGCAATTGACAATTTGTATTCTGTTGGTGATTATTTACCCCTTGAAAATTATTTGTCAATTGCCCTTTGTCAACTGTCAATTACTTCTTCAACGAAATAAACCCATCTACCCCCTTCGCCCCACTGCCAAAAGTTATCTTATAAAAATAAATCCCCGATGGCAGTTCCTTGCCATCGTTGCTCAGCCCACGGAAAACTTTTGTGGTGTTGTTATAATCCTCAACATCAAACACCACATCGCCCCATCGGTTGAAGATGACCACGCGATTTATTTTTGTTTCGGGAAGGGCATCAATGTTTTGGATGTGGAATGTTGCGTTCAGTATATCGTCATTGGCCGAGAGCGCATTGTAAACCACAATCTCACCATCCACTTTGATTTCAAAATCGGTTTGTGTGCAAGCACCGAGGGTGTTGCAAGCTTCTATTCTTATTGTCTCGTTGCCCGAAAATGGTTTGCCCGAGTAATCAATGGTGAGGACTCCGTTCGTTATGCTGGCTGTTGCCCCGCTCAATGTTGGTTGAACAGTTACCTTGATAGAATTCACATCCAATGTTCCTACCGTGGTAATGAGCGGCTTCAAATCCACAATTATTTTTCCTTCCACTTGTGTGGCCAATGGGGTGGCGGTTATCACAGGCTTGCAACCGGTTGTAATGATTGTTGCAGTTACTTGCGTGCGTGTGCTTTCGCATCCGCCATTCGTGACCGACACAAAATGATTGGTGGTTGAATTAAGTGCAGGTGTTGTGTAACTGCCATTGACTTGTTGGGCAATGGCGGTGCCTCCTGTTGACACTGTGTACCATTTATATTGTCCATTCGCTCCGCCCGAAGCAGTTAAAGTAAATGTGTTTCCCGCACACGCACTTGCGCCCGTGGTTGTAGGTGGGGGAGAGGTTGATATGGTGGCCGACACTTGTGTGCGCGCACTTTCGCACGTGCCATTGTTTATTGAAACAAAATAAGTTGTTGTGGAAGTTAGGATAGGTGTTGTAAATGCACTGTTCACTTGTGCATCAGCAGTGGCCCCCGTGGCCACGGTGTACCAACGATACTGCCCGCCCGCTCCGCCCGAAGCACTGACAGTGATGCTCGAATTTACGCACCCACTCGCGCCTGTTGTGTTTGGTGCTGTTGGAATAGCGTTTACCGTAAGTTCGGCAGCATTACTAAATACAGTAGTGGCCAGATCACCATTTACTTTGGCGCGATAAAATCCTGCTCCAAAATTTCCTGTTGTGTTTACCGTGAGTGTGCCTGTTGCCACATTGCTATATCCGTTGCCGTTGGCAATGTCATTGTATGTTCCCGCCAAGGTGGTGGACGATTGCCATTGATAAGAAATGTTGGTGGTGCCGGTGGCAGTTGTGGTGAAGGTTGCCACAGTGCCGTTGCAAACGGTGGCCTCAGTTGGTTGTGTGTTGATGGAGATTGTGGACCCCGTGGTTACGGTAAAGGTAGTGGAACTTGTGGCGGTGCTGCCCCCAATGGTAACTGATAGGGTGCCTGTAGTTGCCCCAATGGGAACGGTGGTGGTGATAGAGGTTGCTGTGCTCGCTGTTACGACTGCCGTAGTTCCATTGAACATGACAGTATTATTGGCAGGGGTGGTATTAAAGTTTGTGCCAGTGATGGTAACCGTTGTGCCAACGGGGCCGGAGGTTGGCGTGAAGGAACTGATCGTTGGTACGCAGGTAGCCGTTAAACTTAGCTTTATGATGAATGTGTTAATACCTGCTGCTGCGGTGAGTTCGGCAGTACAAACACCAGGGTCAAAATCCACCGTGCCATCTTCAAGTTCGCCAGCAATGATAATGTTGCCCGCAGGGGTGAGGGAAATTTCGGGACTAAAGGCCCAAGGTGAGCCAGTGGTTGCTTGACTGCCTAACGCCCACAGAAAATTGCCAGACGCACTAAGCTTGGAAACAAATACTTGTTTGCCACCTCCTGTTGTAATATTAAATATGCCAGGCCCTGGATCGAAGTCTGCGGTGGAGCTATACTCACCTGTGTAATAAACATCACCTGCGGCATCCGTTGTTATAGAAAATCCACCATCCGAAGTGCTACCTCCTACACTTGTTGCCCACACGTAATTTCCTGCACTATTGAGTTTAAGAACAAACGCATCGGAACCCCCAACAGCAGTACTATTTGCTACCCCTGCACCGGGATCGAAATCAAGGATGCCGGAAAACGAACCGGTTATTAACACATTGTTGGCCGCATCGGTTGCAATTCCATCTGCGTCTTCGCCACTGGTGCTTCCTATTCGTCTTGCCCAAACGTAATTTCCTGCATTGTCTAATTTTAAAATGAACACATCACCAATGCCTGTTAATGTAAGGTTAGCAGTTCCAACGCCTGGGTCAAAATCGACTGTTGGTGAAAAGAAAATGCCCGTAACACAGAGGTTGCTCCCTGCATCTAAAGCAAGGCTTCTGGCAACATCACCTTGTGTTCCTCCAATGCGTTTCGCCCAAACAAAATTACCAGCTGAGGTTAAGCTCATTACAAAAAAGTCGCCAGAACCTGAAGCGGTCAGGTTGAACACGGGAGCTCCCGGATCAAAATCAACAGTGCCGCTAAAAGTGCCAACCATATACATATTGTTGGACGCGTCTACATCAATATCATTTACATTGACTGCGAGTGGAAGAACCCAAAGCAAATTTCCATTGGTATCGAATTTTGAGATGTATGCTCCAGGGCCAACCAGTGTGCTGCCCGGCCCAGGGTCAAAATCTACTGACCCTGAAGCGAGGTTGATTGAGGCCGCCACATATATATTTCCCGCTCCATCTACAGCAATTTGGTCTGCATCGTCATTACCGGTGCCGCCCAGGCGGAAAGCCCAAATCAGGTTTCCGTCACTACTTAGTTTAGAAACAAAAGCATCGCCATTGCCTGCCGAAGTAAGGTTAAACACTCCACTGCGCGGATCGAAATCAACCGGTCCATCAAATTGGCCTGCGGTGTACACATTGCCAGCGGCATCGGTTGTCATCGACTCTACTTCCGCATCCAGAGCTCCGAAGGCGAGCGCCCATTCGAGGCCGGGTGTTACAGCAGAAGCAAGAGTAACAGTAAAATCAGTTGCACTCGTGGATGTGTTGCCTGCAACGGTGACGGAAATTTTTCCTGTGGTTGCGCCTGCGGGAACGGTGGTGGTGATAGATGTTGCAGTACTTGCCGTAACTACTGAAGTAGTGCCGTTGAACTGAACGGTGTTGTTGGCAGACGTGGTGCTAAAGTTTGTTCCTATAATCGTTACCGTAGTCCCAACTGGGCCAGAGGCTGGGGTAAAGGAAATGATGGTGGGAGGAGGAATGGAAGGTATCAGATTTTCATATACTACCAATAAATTTGCCGCACGCGTGATGATGATTTCAGGTTTACCATCCAAGTTCAAATCCCCTGCCGTGATTCCGCGCGGAGCGGTGACTGTAGTATTGAAAGGTGCCTCAAAGGAAGCAGCAGTTAACGCTCCCGATGTGTGAATGTTTTTGAAAATAGAAAAACGGTTTCCCGCTTCGCTAGTAGTGAGTATTTCAGGTTTGCCATCACCATCTAAATCGGCAATGGTAGCTACCGTGGTGGCACTGGGATTCGTTAAATCAATTCTGGTAAAGCTAATATTACCAGCAGTACTTGTGTTCTGCAATACAATGAGAAGTGTTGTAGAGGTGCCTGCTCCGTGGTAGAGCAACAAGTCTAATTTTCCATCAACATCAATATCACCTTTATAAATTCTTCCGGGGTTATCGCCAACGGCTATATCAACACGGGTTGCAAATTGGGCAGATGAAACTTTTAATACACCAAGGTTTCTGTAAATACTGATATTATCAGTTGTTGGATTGGTGGTCACAATATCTGCAAAGCCATCGCCATCAAAATCTCCGGTAATAGTCGCTCCGTTTGCGGATGGTTTGTTATAAATAAAATCTGTAGAAAATGATGCATACGTACCGGCCACAAAATTCCCGGAAATGTTAGTCGTTCTGTTTTCTAGTACAATTAAATCACCGGCACCACTTAAATCCGTAGTAAGGGTCATGTCTGTTTTTCCATCGTTGTTAAAATCAGCGAAGTCTACAATGCTGGCGCCCAAGGGAATTGTCACCTGGGGCAGAAACGAAATTTCTGTTAGCGTACTGTTATTTTTTCGAAGCGGTCCGTTAACTGACATTACATCTAAGTAGCCATCACCATCGAAATCTTCGAGCCTCGGATTAAGAAAATTAGCCAATGTATCATCCGGAATAAGCGATGTGGTGCTGATGGCACCTGTGGAGTGCAAATTTCTGAAGGCATAGGTATTAGTGGCTGTGCCTTCAGCAATAATATCAGGCTTACCATCACGATTAAGATCCCCGATATCCAGATCATAGTTGGCACCCGTTAGAGTGAAGTTAACCGGTGGCGCAAAATGGGTATTATCAAATGTTACACCCGGACCAAACGTAGTTTGAAAAGGTAAACGATATCGGGAAGTCAATCCATTTTTTGTAATGCTTACGGGCGCATTGGTTGCTCCTGCTGGAACTTCAGCCGTAATCAAATTTGCTGTTGCGGTAAGCACCGTTGCTTCAACGCCTCCAAACCAAACTTTATTTTCGGAAGGAATCAGCGAAAAATTATTTCCCGTAATGGTGACCATACTACCCACGGCACCTTTCAATGGAGATACCGTATTGAGTGAAATAACAGGGGCATGAATATTCCTATTCTCTACAATCGTAATGGAGGAACTTCCTGCCATCACAAAATCAGGTTTCCCATCACGGTTGAGGTCACTCACAATGGGGCTACTTGAATTGAATCCTGTACCTAAAACCTGATAGGCAGGAACGAAGGCATTCACATCAAAAACACCACCCGTAAAAACATTTTCATAAACCCCCAAATCACTACCATCTGTTGCCGCGATATCGGGTTTACCATCACCATTTATATCGGCAATGGAAATGCCTCCAAATGTTGAGAGGTCACCGGCCACTATGATATCCGAAACAAAGTCGGCAGCAGTGAGGGTGCCATCGGTATCGGAGTTGAGGCGGATGTGAACACCCGTTTCGCCCGAAACTTTATAAATCAAGTCGTTTTTACCATCAAGATTTATATCTACGGTATGAACGGAATAGGTGTATTGGTTGGCCGTAATGGTAAATGGATTGTCGAACGCGGGCGAGCCAGGAGTAGAGATATTGTGAAACACAGTAATTTTTGTTGGCCCTGTGTGACAAGCCAACAATTCATCTTTACCATCACCGTCCAAGTCTCCAGATGTCACCCCTCCAAAACCATCAATAGTAACAGGTCCGAATAGATTGGCCGATACACCGAATTCAATATTGCCGACTGTGCTGATATTCTGTATCCCCCACATGGATCGGGCAGTCGCCAGACCGCTTTGTGAACTTTCGCCAGCCAATAACTCAGGCCGTCCATCACCATCAAGGTCTTTTACAAGATTCGGTGATGAATCATCGGTGCGACCCGGCCAGGTTTCAAATGCTTCAAAGGCAATATTGCCGGGTGTACTTATGTTTCTGTATGTAATAAAGTAGGCAGAACCGAACGTAACTAAAACGTTGGATGTAACAATATCCAATTTGCTATCACCATCAAGGTCAACAAATTGCAAGCCTGTGTAATTTGTAGATGTTCCGGGTATAGTGACGGTAACTTTTGGAGCAAACGATGCTGTGGTTATATCGCCACCCAACCCCAGGTTGCGATAAATTTCAATCACCTTGGAAGTTGTACTACTGGCCACGGCCAGATCGTCCCATCCATCGTCATCAATATCTTTTACTACTAAACCTTGAATACCTATTGTAAGTGGAATGCCAACTTTGGGTTTGAACGATGCAGGAATAATTCGTCCGCCTCCGTCAAAGGTGGGATTAAAAGGTTTAGGTAAAAGGCTGGCTAGGCCAGTAGTTTTATTAAGAACATTAATTCGTCCATAACTTGCTCCAACAGGAATCGTAACCGTTAGCTGAGTAGTGCTTGCAGCAGATATAGTTGAAGCAATCGATCCAAAATAAACGGCATTGTTTGCAGGTGTTGGATCGAAATTACTCCCGTTGATGGTTATAGTTGTGCCGGGCTTTCCTGATGTTGGTGAAAATGATGTTGCCGAAGGAGCAATCAAAGTGGTGCGCTTTCCGAGCGTCACTTGGTCCAATCCAACTGTATTGGCGGTGAGATTGTAATTTCCGCGTATTCTGATGGACGTAACATTTATCAGGGCAGCCTTAATTTGATCACGCGTTGCCAATGGATCGGTTGACCAAGTTCCGGTGCGCCAGGGAGAAGTTTCATCTAATGTAACGGTGTAAGTTGTCCAGGCAGGTGTAAGTGCTGGCTTGGGACCGGTGTGATAATAAATGTTTGTTGTACCACTGGTGATGATGATGTCAGGGGAATATTGTTCATAATAATTTCCATTGAACTCACTGTTGTTACCCGTAACCAATTGCTGCTGGCTGTATGTTAATGTTAAGCCCAACGAGGAGTAGGTTAGATTGCCGAGAAATTTCGCTGGAGCATACCAGAAGAATGCCGGATCACTATCCGTGGGCAAAACAGCCGAAATGAAACCTCCGGGATTTCCACCTGAGCCATTATGTAATAGAGTAGCTGTGACATTGTCGCCCACATTCACGAGCGTCCATCCATCAGCATCTGTGCCAAAGGTGCTGGTAACTTGAGCTTGGGTTGTTATGCAAAGCGTAACGAGTAGGGTTGAAAAGATTATTTTCATACTCCAAATCTCAACAGATTTAGTGTGTGATGGTATCACATGATGATGTTAGGATGAGAAAGCGGGGGAACTAGTGTTGTAACAATTTAATTTTGGTGCGTAAATATATTTCATAACTTTGCAAGATAGTATAATCCATAACTATCTTGTCCATGAAACATGCAACC